>NZ_JBEOOB010000014.1:0-92436 GCF_040308685.1 Pseudoalteromonas sp. 20-MNA-CIBAN-0454
CGTTAGGAGAATTAAACAATCTACAACGCAAAGTCTATGGTCGAGATTTAAATGGTTTAAAAAGCAATTCTGGGTTAAAAAACATTTTGGTCTGACGGATATTTTGTTTGCTCTGTTGGAAATGCGGCTGCTGATACAATTCGAAAATACATTCAAGAGCAGGGCTAACTATTCCGATTCATCCCATCGACGCCGCTTCGCGTCGATCAATGGGTTTTCTCGGAAAATTTCGATAAAATCTAAACCTTTACCGTAGGCGTGAGTTTACCTCGCGCAAGGTTTAAAACTTAACAAGCGCGGCATAAAGCCCCGCCTACGGTTTAACCCAAACACCGAGCTTGGCTAATTCCTACCAAAACCTGAAATCTGAAACCTACAACCTAATACCTCAAACCTGCTCTTCCACATCTATTCGCAAAACTGGTACAAACTTGTTAGCAGTGGCTGGCGTATTTCATCACGTTCAAATAATAGTTCGTGTTTAGCGCCGGCAAAGCTTTTTATTACTGCTTGGTTATGTCGGTTTGTCAATTTATGTTGCGCGGTGTTATCTACTACTTCGTCGCGCTCTGCGCTGGCTATAAACAGTGGAATATTAATACTTAACTTATCAACCGATGCAATAAAGGTAAATGCGGCTTGTAGCCAGCCATAGGTTACGCCACCAAGCTGCAGCAGTGGGTCTTGATAGGTTTGCCTAAAAAATTTATAACGCACTTGGCTGCTAGTTAATGTATTTAAGGCAAACTCATCTGGGCTGTAATCGTTTTGCCCTAGGGCATAACTTTGTGAAAAACCGAAAAGCACAGCTGCGTTAGCAATTAGTTTTGCCAACGGTTTTGGGGTGTTTTTAGTGTGAATGTCAAACATGGGTGCCGATAAAAACAATCCACTAAAGTTATTTTCAAAATGAGCTAAATAGTCAAAGGCAATTGCGCCGCCCATTGAGTGGCCAAGCAGTATTTTTTTGCCTTGCCAGTGGTTATCAACAATTTGTTGATTAAATAAATGCAGGTCGTGGCGATAATCAGTAAAGCATTTTACATAGCCTTTATGCTTATTAGCTAACTGTCGGTAAGAGCGACCTTGGCCTTGATGATCAACAATAAACACGGCAAAATTATTAGTGTACAGCTCCCACAATAGCTCTTTGTATTTATCAAGCCCTTCTATGCGCCCTGAGCTAATTACAATCGCGGTATGCGCCTTTTCAGGTTTCGCATAGGCATAATACAATTGCCCAGCTGGGGTATTTAAATAGGCTTTAACTAGGGTGTTGTTATAAAAATCATTAATACTGGGTTGATTATTAACAAGCTCGTTTTCGCTGCTGTAAAACATTCTCTACTCTTTTATTATTGGTAAAGTAACCATGGCGCACAGGCCACCTTGTGGTTTATTTGATAAAACCAAGCTGCCGCCATGAGCAATAATGGCATTTTTAGCAATTGCTAAACCTAAACCCGTGCCACCACTCACTCGGTCACGCGCATCTGACTGCCTAAAAAACGGCTCACATAACTTACTAAGCTGGTTGTTTGGTACACCTGGGCCATCATCACATATTTCAATATAAATGGCATCACCGTGCTTTAGGGTAAGGCTAATAGTGTGCTGTGCATATTTAATCGCGTTGCGCAGTAAGTTTTCCAGTGCGCTGGCAATTAGCGCTTCATCGCAATTTAGCGTTACCGCCGCCGAGCCACTTACCTGCAGTTGCTTGTTATGCTGTTTTGCTTCAAAAGTGGCATCGTTAAGTACATGATCAACAATGTCTTGCAGTGACTGTTTGTGTAGCGATAACGCTTGGCTATTTGCCTCTAAGCGCGACACTTGTAATACATCGGCAATCATTTTATCGAGTTGATTGGCTTCTTTTTCTATACGTAGTAAGTACGATTGGCTGGCTTCGCTTGCTTGCATTTGCGCAAGGCCAGTCGCCATTTTTAAACGAGTAAGTGGCGAGCGCAGCTCGTGCGATATATCGGCCAGTAAGCGTTTTTGCGCGCTAATTAATTGCGCTAATTGGTCAGCCATACGGTTAAAGTCGCGACCTAATATACCCAGCTCATCTTTACGATTAACGGATATAGCAGCCCGGGCTGTTAAATCGCCGGCAGAGAGTTTAATAGCCGCTTTTTTTAAGCTATTAATAGGGGCAATTAAGTTACGGCTAAATAAAAAACTTAAAATAAGTGAGGCAATAATCGCAATCGATATTTTTATCCATTTAGGCATTAACATTAAGCGCACGAATAGCGGCGGCTGGTGGTTTATGTCTATTTCGTATAAATAAAAATGGCCCTCAGGTACATTTATACTGATAGGGCCAAAGGCCTGAAAATGCTCGGTAAATATTACCTGCGGCAGCATACTTTTACTAAAATTAAGTAAGCTTAAATCAATATTGCTCGGCACTTCTTTACTGGTTATAAAGTCATCGCTTTGCGCGGCACTTAAATACAATAACTTACGTTTTGATAGCCTAGGGTGAGTAACAATATCGCTCAAGGTACGCTGATGCTTGATAACTGCGCGCTCAATACTTTTAGCGGTATGAGCGAGGTTTTTTTTCATCGGCCCTTTTAATGGCTCATTACTGAGTACATTAATTAGCGTAATATGGCTTAAAAAAACAAGCGCAGCTATGGTACCTATAATAGTAAGCCAGAACCAAATAAACACTTTAAAAAACAAGTAGTGATGCGGTTGCTTTAGCCACGCAAAGTAGGGCGCTTTATTCGCCTTGAATAAAGACATAGCCCGTCCCTCTAATGGTTTTAATTAGCTCGTTAGGTAAGTGCTCAGCTATTTTTTTACGAATGTTGCTAACGTGCATATCAATAGAGCGATCAAACGAGGCTAAGCGTCTGCCAAGTACGTCTTCACTTATTTGCTCTTTACTAACCACCTCGCCAGCACGTTTGGCAAGTAATGCGAGTATTTCGTATTCGGTGCCGGTAAGGGTTAAGGTAGTTTGTTGAATTAATGCTTCACGGGCGGCTAAATTAATAGTAACCCCGTTAACGACTAATTTATTGCTGCTAGTGGCATTCATGCTAGTAATATGTTCAATACGACGCGTAATTGCTTTAACTCGAGCAAGTAACTCACGGTGATTAAAAGGCTTAGGTATGTAATCATCTGCGCCAAGTTCAAGGCCAAAAATACGATCAAAATCTTCGCCTTTGGCGGTAAGCATAATTACCGGCGTAAGTTTGGTTTGCCTAAGTTGTTTAAGTACTTCAAAACCATCAAGGGTAGGCAGCATTACATCAAGTAGTATTAGTGCGTAGTCGTTCGCTTGCGCTAGCTTTAGGCCTTGCTCGCCGTCGTGCACGCTTTGCACGCTAAAGCCTTGCGCGGTTAAATACTCGCTTAATAGCTCACACAAACCTGTGTCGTCATCAATCATTAATAGTTTCATTTTCAAACCCTTGGGTTGTGCCGTATGTGCTGATTTTACCTGCTTAATAGTACAAAAGTGAATCTTTACATAACCTTTACACTGCTTTGCGTTACTTTGCATTGCAGCGGGTATAGTTACCTCAACAGATTAAAACAACCAATCCAATAGTAAAGGTAATGATTATGACTAAAGTAAATACACTTTCAAAACTAGTACTTATTTGTGGCTTAGCAACCGCTACTTTCGGTGCAACCAGTGTTATGGCCAAAGGCGATATGCATAAGCAAGGTCGCCACTCACAAGCGCACTTTTTACTATCGGAGCGCGGCGCTGATAAACTCGATTTAACACAAGAGCAGCAAACTAAATTAGAAGCTATATTTGCAGCACAAAAAACGCAAATGCAAGCACTTAAAGGCACCGACAAAGAAGCGCACAAAGCACAGCGTACCGCTCACAAAGCTAAAATGGAAAGCTTATTATCGGCAGCAACGTTTGACGAAAATGCAGCAAAAGAGCTACTAGCTCAACGCCACGAAAAAGGTGAGGAAATGGGTTTAATTAAATTAAAAACTCAGCACCAAGTGTGGCAAGTTCTAAATGCAGAGCAGCAAGAAAAGTTTGCAAAAATGCAAAAGCGCATGGGTAAGAAAAAACATTCAAAATAGCTTTTAGTTGGATAAGTTTTTGGCTAGATAAAATAAAACACCGAGTTCAATTTGAGCTCGGTGTTTTGCTTTGTATGTTGTTTAAGTAAAACAAGGTGTCAGGTTTTAGATAGAGACAAAGCCAAGCACGGTGTTTAAATTACCCGTAGGCGGGGCTTTATGCCGCGCTGGTTAAAATTTAAAAACGATTGCGCGAGGTAAACTCTCGCCTACAAACTCTAGGCAAAACCTACTTACTACTTAAAAAAGTCATCTTCATTTTTTGCCATCATGGCTTCTATGTCTTCAATCATGTCTTGGCTAAAATCTTCAGCTGAAGTGATAGGGGCTGAAATTCTATTATTTTCAAACGACCATTCGCCTAAATCAATAAGCTGACAACGTTTTGAACAAAATGGGCGGTGTGGGCTTTGCTCTGACCATTCAACCTTACTTTTACAGGTTGGGCAGTTAACAATAGTTGGCATAGTAATCTCTCAATCTTGTTTTAAATGGTGCTGTCTAATAGCTAAACTCTAAGTCAGTTTAAATGCTTTTAGTATTGTATTGGCTTTTATAGGGTCGTATCATTTTTCTGATACCTGATACCTGATACCTGATACCTGATACCTGATACCTGATACCTGATACCTGATACCTGAATCTTATATTAAAAACTCGTTACTCGATTAATTTCAGCTAACGAGGTCATGCCGTCGGCGGCTTTACGAATGCCCGATAAACGCAGGTTATTAAATCCGGCTTTAAGCGACACTTCAGCTATTTCTAGTGAGTTACCACCGCGCATTATAATTTGTGCTATTTCTGGGGTAATTTTCATTACTTCGTAAATACCTACACGGCCTTTATAGCCATCGGTACAGTTTTCGCAACCTTTAGGAGCATACAGAGTCATTTCACTAATTTGCTGCTGGCTAAAACCTTGGCGCAGTAGTTCTTCGCTAGGTAAATTTTCAGGCGTTTTACATTTAGGGCATAAGCGGCGCGCTAGGCGCTGAGCTATAATTAAGCTAATAGAACTTGCTACGTTATATGCCGGTACGCCCATGTTTAATAAACGGGTAATGGTTTCGGGCGCCGAGTTAGTATGCAAGGTCGAAAGCACTAAGTGACCTGTTTGCGCCGCTTTAATTGATATTTCAGCGGTTTCTAGGTCACGTATTTCACCTACCATTACTACATCGGGATCTTGGCGTAAAAATGCGCGCAATGCGTTGGCAAAGGTCATATCGGCTTTAATATTAATTTGTACTTGGTTAACCCCTTCGAGGTTAATTTCTACCGGATCTTCGGCGGTACTAATATTACGCTCAGGCTGGTTTAATATATTTAAGCCGGTGTAAAGCGATACCGTTTTACCCGAGCCAGTAGGCCCAGTTACTAATATCATCCCTTGTGGTTGCTCAAGCGCATCCATATACAGCTTTTTTTGCTCAGGTTCGTAACCTAATACATCAATGCCAAGCATGGCGCTAGATGAATCAAGAATACGCATTACAATTTTTTCGCCCCACAAGGTGGGCATGGTGCTTACCCGAAAGTCGACACTTTTACGTTCGGTTATTTTTAGCTTTATACGGCCATCTTGCGGTTTACGCTTTTCGGCAATATCAAGGCGCGACATTACTTTAATACGCGCCGAAAGCTTAGTAGCTAAAGTGTTTGGTGGGCTGGCTACTTCGTGCAAAATGCCATCAATTCTAAAGCGAATTCGGTATTTGTGCTCGTAGGGTTCAAAGTGTAAATCAGACGCACCTTTTTTAATCGCATCCATTAATATTTTATTGATGTAAACAATGATTGGTGCATCGTCTTTATCATCGTCTTTAGGAGTGTCTTTTTGTATATCGGCGTCTAGTTCGGCAAACTCTTTAAACTCGTCATCACTTAAATTTAAGCTGCCAGAGGCATCAAGCAATTGTTCTATTTTTTTATCGAGTTGAATGTAGTCAACCACTACCACTTCGCAAGACAAGCCGGTACTAAATTCAAAGTTTTCAAATGCGCCGTAATCGGTAGGATCAGAGGCGGCAATATACACTTTTCTGCCTTTTTGTACTAAAGGCAAAATATGATGTTTACGGATCAGTTTTTCTTTTACTAACTCAGGAGAAATAAGTGCAGTATTAAAGTCTTTTAAATCAAAAAAAGGCACCCTAAATAAATCAATGCATTGCGCCGCTAAATCTTTACTTTCAATTTTTCCACATTTAGCAATAAGCTCAGCAGTAGAGGCAAACTCTTGCTGTTTAGTTTTTACTATACCGGCATCAACACGGCCAAGGGTAATAAATTTTCTTAATAACGGTGAGTTAATATTCATTGCGCACCTGTATAAATCCTTCAATAGTTAGCAATTTATCAGAAAAAAGCAGGGATTACATTGCCCATCACAATCTAGGCTAATTTTAGCAACTAAAATAACTGTTTTTATAATTTATGGCTATTTTAACGCCAGTTTTAAATAGCCTTTATGTAAAGCTATTAAGTCGTGCTTAACCAAAGCTAAGCTACGATCGTTATCTAAAATATCATCTGCTTGTTGTTGTTTTTGTTCTCGCGACATTTGCGCGGCAATAATACTATTTACTTGCTCTAAGCTTATGTTATCACGTTTAACCGTGCGCTCTATTTGCACATTTTTTGGCACGTCTATAAGTAAAGTGCGGTTACAGTATTTATCGAGGCCGTTTTCAAAAAGTAGCGGGGCAACCAGTATCACATAAGGACTGGTGGCGTTATTTAAATCGGTAATAATTTGCTGGCGAATAAGTGGGTGTAACAGGGCATTTAACCAGTTTTTATACTCAGTATTGCTAAAAACTAGCTCGCGTAAAGCACTGCGGTTTAAATTGCCATCAGCTAAGAGTATATCAGCACCAAAGTGTGCAACAATTGCCTTTAGCCCTTCGCTGCCTGGCTCAACTACTTGGCGCGCAATAATATCGGCATCAACAACGCAAATACCCAGCGCTTCAAGCATATTGCTTACAGCCGTTTTACCACAGCCTATACCGCCAGTTAAACCCAGCACCCAATTATTTATGTTTGTTACTTTAACAGTTTGTTCGCTCATATTAGTAACCAATTAAATTAAAGTAGCTAGTTTGCAATTGCTCGCCCCATAACATGGTGATCCAGCCTGCAATAGCAAGGTAGGGGCCAAACGGAATGGGCGTAGCTTTGTCTTTACCTTGAATAGTTAATAGTGCAATACCAATAATGGCGCCCACTACGCTCGAGAGCAAAATAATGGTTAATAATGATTGCCAGCCAAGCAAAGCACCAAACACGGCAAGTAATTTAAAGTCGCCATAGCCCATGCCTTCTTTACCGGTAAGTAATTTAAATAGCCAAAATACGCTCCACAAACTTAAATAGCCGCAAGCCGCCCCAATAATGGCATCAGTTGGGGTAACGGTATAGCCCAGTACTGCTGCAATAAGCGCCAGCCATACTAGCGGTAGGGTAATTTGGTCGGGCAGTAGCATATGGTCAATATCAATAAAGGTAAGTGCCACTAAAGCCCAAGTAATTGCTATATAAAGTAAAGCCTGCTCGGTAGCGCCTAGCTTATACGCAACTACTAAGCTTAATAGTGCAGTTATTGCCTCTACTATAGGGTAGCGAGCCGATATAGGGTTACTACAACTGGCGCATTTACCTTTTAAAAATAACCAGCTAACAACAGGAATGTTTTGCCACGCTTTAATTGCAGTTTTACATTTAGGGCAGGTAGAGTTGGGCTTTACTAAATTAAAAGTTGAGTTTAAACCTGAACTAAAAGGCTCGTTAGTGTTTGCTTTATTACTTTTCAGCTCGCTTTCTAGCAGCAAACGGCATTCGCCTTGCCATTCGCGTTGCATCATTAGTGGCAAACGGTAAATAACTACGTTTAAAAAACTGCCAACACACAAACTCACTAAGCCAATAGTGGTTAAATAAAACCATAATTGGCTTTGCATTACTTCTATAATACTTTGCATATAACGACCAAATAATTAAATAATGAGCTTAAAAACCTAAACAACTGCACCAAGTTGGAATATAGGCAAGTACATGGCAATAATTAAACCACCAACTAGCACGCCTAATACGGCCATGATTAATGGTTCTAGCAAGCTTGATAGTCCATCTACTGCATCATCAACTTCTTGCTCATAAATAGTCGCTACCTTACCTAGCATGCCATCGAGCGAGCCTGACTCTTCACCAATAGCCACCATTTGTATTACCATATCAGGGAATATTTTAGAGTTACGCATTGCCCAGTTCATTTGATTACCCGAGCTAACTTCGGCTTTTATATCTAAAATGGCATAGCGGTAAACCGCATTACCTGAGGCGCCTGCAGCAGAATCCAGCGCATCAACTAGCGGTACACCAGCAGCAAAGGTAGTCGAAAGTGTACGAGCATAACGGGCAACAGCAGCTTTATTTAAAATCATGCCAATGATTGGCAGTTTTAAAACAGCTCTGTCGGTAGCATCGCGGAGTTTTAAGCTTTTTAGTTTGGCCTCTTTAAACGCCCAGCCGAATGCAATAATTGCTAATAGCATCATCCACCAATATTCCTGCATAAACTCCGATATACCAATTACAAATAGGGTAAATGCAGGGAGCTCAGCACCAAAGCCGGAAAAAATATCCTGAAACTGCGGCACCACAAATATTAGCAATATTGAGGTAACTATAAGTGCGATAACTAATACCGCAATTGGATAAAACATCGCTTTTTTAATTTTTGATTTTAGTGCTTCAGACTTTTCTTTATAAATGGCCACGCGGTCGAATATTTTATCTAAAGCGCCAGATTGCTCACCCGATGCCACTAAATCGCAATATAAATCATCAAAATAACGGGGGTGGCGTCGCAGAGCTTGCGATAGCGGCTGGCCAGCTTTCACTTCATCAGCAATGGTTTCCATTAGTTTACTAACACTTTTATTGGAAGAGCCTGAGCCGATCATTTCAATTGACTGAATTAACGGTACTCCTGCCATCAGCATGGTAGCAATTTGCCGCGTCACTAATGCAATATCTTTTGGGGTTATTTTTTGTTTGCTAGCTAAACCAAATAACGGCTTTGCTTTACGCTTAACTTTTGATGGGGTGATACCTTGCTTACGCAGTTGTGCTTTTACTAAAGCAATGCTTGCGCCTGTGACTTCTCCTTCAAGACGCTTCCCGCGAGTGCTTACACCAACCCATTGGAATGTGTCGAGGCCTTTGTCTTGTTGTTTCTTTGCCATTGAACCCTACTTTAGTAAGCAAGTTATTTGCTTTTAATTAAGTGTTATTTAACCAAACGCCCGTATTCCATACCTCAATATATTGAGGATATAAATACTTTGCAATTTTAGTCTCATTTTCAGCAAGTTTAAGTGAACCTAACTGCTTTAGCATTCTTATTTTTTCGTATCTTAAGTAAGCACTAGGGTACACTGATAAAAATTCGTTTGACCAATTGACTAACTCAATTAGCTTAGCCCTGTTATTGGTTAAAATAGCCTCCTCAATTACAGTTGATTTGGATAATATATTTATAGATTTAAAATCAGAAATAGGGTTAATTATTGCATTCAGATATTTATAGTTTTGCGTTTTAACATAGTTAAAAACTTGTTTAGAGGTATGAATAGCTGAGATTGAAAATACTGTAACTAATATGAATAAAATTAAGGTCAATATTTTTATAGCACTAATAACCATTTTCGACGTTACATAATGACTAACGCTACCAGACTTCGAGTTGATGAAAGCTAATAAAATAATAAATACAATAAAGTGAGGTATGGAGTGATAAAAAGGTAATTCTACTTGTAAGTGAAATAGTATAGGAACTAATAGCAGTAATAATTTACCTCGAACTCTTTTTTTCGTATGGAATATATTTTTTGCGAGCGCAGTAATAAGAAGTATAAAAGCGATTAAAGTTATAACACCACCTTCAAGATACCAGTAGAGCAACTCATTATGGGGGTGGGCAACACTTTTGGCTATATTCGTATTATTTCGTTGCTCTGCTTCTATTGCGCTTTGGCCTAAAAGTGCATTGTGGAAGCTGCCATAACCGTAGCCTAGTATCGGTTTTTTGAGGATTAAGTTTAGTGTGTCCTCATATATATAAATGCGAGAGCCTGCGTCCGTAGCGCTGTATTTTCTACCTTGATCATCAGCTTCACCTTTATAAGGTAAAATGTAAGCTAAACTAGTTGAAAGTAATACTAATAATAAAAGTGTTTTTTTTAGTTTTTTATTCCTTACTTGGGTGAGTAAATAAAATAAAATTACAATTCCTAGAGTAATGTAACCAACGCGAGACTCACATAAAAGTGTAACCCAAATCGAGATAAGAGAATTAAAGTATAAAAAGGCTTTAATTTTAGCTGTTAAGTTAGTGTACTGGCTTAAAATAAAAAGTGAAACCGATAGCCCTGTAACTAAAAAAGATGCTAACACATTAGGTTGTTGAAATACGCCATAAGGTCTGCCGTAACTTAAATCAAAATTATAAAAGTAAGAGGTAAAAAGATAATATTGATAAAGCGATAATAGCCCTTCAATAAGTGAAGCTAAAGTAATGAGCAGTAACAACTTTAAATAGAAAGAATTACTTTTATTTATTTGTAGCAAAGAAAGGTAAAGCAGACTTCCCAGTAGTATAGCTATAAATCTTAAAGATTCAGATAAACCTGGGTAAAAGTCGCTCCAAAGATAAGGAAGTAAAACAAGAAGTATAAAAAAGAGCAACGCTTTACTAAATTCGTCATACCTTATGCCAGATTGGTTTATATTTAAAAATGCCGTAAATACTAATAAAGATGTTAGAGCCAAGGTGATAGCATTAAAAGGAAGCTGCAAAGCTTCTCCACCTGTATTGCTAGCATAAAAATGCATAGCAAAAGTGAAAATAGCAGTTAATATAAAAAGGAAGTGTTTTTTTGAGAGTTGCACAGTTTTTTCTTTTAATTTAGAAAGAAAAAGGGCTAAAGAGCCCTTTTAAAATAAAAGATTAACATCCAGTTGGTTTGTAAGATTTAAGTTTAGTGTTAACACTACATGACCAAGCACCAGAGGCGTTTCGATCTAAAGTTATTATTCCACCACTTACTTTTGGACCACCAGCAACGGTCCCTTTAATTTCAGCAACTCCTGTTGAAGCATCAGTTAATTTTGGGGTAACTGCTGAGCATGATTTGATATTAATACCCAGAGCTTTTTGGTCGATAGTTGCTCCAGAAGCACTGCCTTCGTTGATCATAATTTCGAATGCAGTTTTACCTGGTGAAATCTCCGCTAAACAAGCAGTCACTTGAGATTTTGCTGTGTAATTTTGATATGCAGGTAATGCAATAGCAGCAAGAATACCTATAATTGCTACTACGATCATTAATTCAATTAGGGTGAAACCCTTTTGGTTCTGTTGTGTCATTGTTTTCATGTTTCCTCTCCTAAAGGATAATGTTGTGGTAAATAAACGTTATTTAAGTAGCATTAGTGCTTGGCTTAATTTGTTTATTTAACCTGTTTACTTAATTTGTTTATTTAACCTGTTTACTTAATTTGTTTATTTAACCTGTTTACTTAATTTGTTTATTTAAACTGTTTACCTAAAGAAACAACTTTACTGTACAGCGTATTTTAGTTTGTATAAACAAGAACACGCTGTGCATTTAGTTATTAAAGTTACCAATATTTAGCACTTTAATGTGTTATTTAGTTACTTTTATATTTATAAATTAGCTTATATTTTTAGGTATAGCTGTATAAATACTTAACTTTATTATGCATTTCATTGCACTCATTAATATTAAACCAGCTAATTAGTGCTTTTATATTAATGGTACATTCATTTATAGTACAACAGCGTGAGTTTACCACTGCTTTTTACTTTTTAGTACATGGATTATATTTAAAAAAAGTATTTTATTTAACAAAATGCTAAAAAACAATCCTTTCGGGTTATTTAATGCTTTATAGTATCTATTGTCAATGAATTAGCGCAGTTTAAATTTAAAGTCTGCGTTATTATTAATCAAATCGCATTGATAAATCGATTGATTGTAAGTTTTTTGTTAACGCCCCGCTCGATATAAAGTCTACCCCAGCTTGTGAGTAAGTTTTAAGCGTTTGTAAGGTCATATTGCCCGAAACTTCAAGTTTTGCGCGTTTGTTAGTAACTACTACAGCTTGCTTAATTTGCTCTACGTTAAAGTTGTCGAGCATTATAATATCGGCACCCGCATCAAGCGCTTGTTTTAGATCAACAAGTGATTCAACTTCTACTTCAATTGGTTTGTTTGGTTGGTTTTGTTTAGCTTGCGCCACGGCTTTGTTTATACCGCCACACGCCGCTATGTGATTTTCTTTTATTAAAAACGCGTCGTATAAACCAATACGGTGGTTTGCACCGCCGCCACATTTAACGGCGTACTTTTGTAAAATGCGTAAACCAGGTATGGTTTTACGGGTATCGAGTAGTTGGGTTTTTGTACCCGCAAGTTCTTTTACATAATGAGCTGTGGTAGTAGCAGTACCCGAAAGTGTTTGTACAAAGTTAAGTGCTGTACGCTCGGCAGTTAAAATAGCGCGAGCCGAGCCTGTTGCTGTAAATAAAGTACTGTTAGCTGTAACTGCATCGCCATCGTTTACTAGTACATTTACTACAACGCTTGGATCTACTTGTTTAAATACTTCAATAATTAGGTCTTTACCACAAAATATGCAGTCTTCGCGGGTAATTACTTTAGCGCTTGCTTGCTCGTTTGCAGGAATAAGTTGCGCGGTAATGTCGCCAATTTCAGCACTTTGGTAATTTAAATCTTCACCAAGTGCAAGAGTAACTAGTTGACTAACTAAAGTGTGTGGAATAGGCATAAAAAAGCTCGTAACAGTAAATAAATTAAGCAAATTTTACTATGTTTGAATTGCAATAACCAGCTTTGTGGTAAAGGCTGGTATCAGGTTTTAGGGAAGAGCAGGTTTTAGGTTTCAGGTATCAGGGAAGAGCAGGTTTCAGGTATCAGGTATCAGGTTTTAGATAGAGATAAGCTCGATGTTTAAATTACCTGTAGGCGAGGGATTTGCCACCGCGCCGCACGTAGTGCGAAAAACATATTCACAAAGAGGTTAAAAGCCGCTGCGCTTTAGAGTAGTAAAAATAAATTAGCTGTTTAAGTGGCTTCTCATTTACTCTCATTGTCTTCTCTTTGTGAAAAGGGTCGGTTTTAGGTAAAGATCAAAGCAAGCTCGGTGTTTAGGTTATGTGTAGGCGAAGCTTTATGCCGCGCTGGTTAAAATTAAAAAGCTGTGCGAGGTAAATTCCCGGCTACAAATTCGGTGGTTGGTAAGCTTTTATTGCTGCGTCTATCATTTTTAAACTAAATCCTTTAGCATCGATATTATGTAGATCTTTTGATTTAAATTATGAACATAGATTTAAATGGGGTGGTAAATTGTGCTGTGCAGCGTGGTTGTTCGCATTTTGATGAGCGCCCGAGTGATACAGACGTTTCTTTATTGGTAATTCACAATATATCCTTGCCGGCGGGGCAGTTTGGTACACCTTATGTTGATGATTTATTTATGGGTACGCTTAATTGTGAAGCGCATAGCAGCTTTAGCGATTTACACGGTGTGCGGGTGTCGGCGCATTGCTTTATTAAACGCAGCGGTGAGCTAGTGCAGTACGTCCCATTTACCAAGCGAGCATGGCATGCTGGGGCGTCTGAGTTTAAAGGGCAAACTAACTGCAATAACTTTAGCATTGGCATTGAGCTTGAGGGAACCGACACCACAGCTTATACTTTAGCGCAATACACTAGTTTAAAAATATTAAGTAAAGCCATAATGCAACGCTATCCAAATATAACAACAGAGCGAATTGTAGGGCATTGCGATATAGCACCAGGGCGAAAAACAGACCCCGGTAGTAGCTTTAACTGGCATTTATTTTTAACTATGCTTAAACAATCAGGCTAAGTGAGTAACAACAATGATTTTGGTTTCGATAATAATTGCATTAATACTTGAGCGCTTAGGTGCTCGTTCAGCCCATTGGCAAATTAGCTACTACGCAGACGGTTACGTAAATCGCTCGGCAAACCTGCTCACTAATAAAGGTGTATTTGGCTCGGGTTTTGGTTTTTTAGTGTGGTTACTTTTACCTGTACTGGCCATTGGTTGTTTATATTTGCTATCTGACTTTGTGCTGTGGCAACTTATTTTTAATGTAACAATATTATTAGTCTGCTTTGGTTGTGCTAAACAGCGTGCTTTATATAAGTCGTACTTAAACGCTTTAACGCGAGATGATAAAACCGCAGCCACTTTATATGCACTGCAAATAGGTCAAAATCGCACAGAAGAAGAACAAGACGGCGAAACAGTGGGGCAAACTCTGGCGTGGGTTAACTTTAGATTTTACTGCGCGGTTATTTTTTGGTTTGTAATATTAGGCGCAGCCGGTGCGGTTTTATATGCACTCGTACGCACATTCGCCGACTTAGTAACGCAAGATGACGACGAAATAATAGCAAAGCATTCTAAAATGCTACACAGATTATTATTTTGGCTTGACTGGTTACCAGCGCGCATTACCAGCTTTGGCTATTTAGTAATAGGTAACTTTAATAAAGGCACTAGTTGCTGGTTACGCTACGCGCTTGATTTTTCAAGCCCTAACCGCAAAGTGGTTACTTACACCGCCTTAGCCGCAGAGCAAGTAGAAAAACGCTACTACGACTGCGCGTACGAAGCCACTTGTATGATTAAACTGGTAAAACGTAATGTATTGTTTTATTTAGTACTGATTGCATTATTAACCCTGTTTGGTGGGCTGGATTAAAGGGCAGGCTTTAGGCGTCAGGTTTTAGGAAGAGATAAAGCCAAGCTCGGTGTTTGAGGTTATACGTAGGCGAGGGGCTTGCCACCGCGCACGTAGTGCGAATGTTTTAAGTAATTATATTTTTGTTAAAAATATCGCGCCAGCAAGCTTGGCACTTATAAATTCCAGACAAAAGATAAAACTAAGCACGGTGTGTGGATTGTGTAAGTGCGGTTTTACACCTCACCTTTCAAAAAAGATACTATTTCACAAAGAGAAGGCAATGAGAGTAAATGAGAAAACATTAAAAAGTTAGCATTTTAAGCTATTACTTTTCACTGCTCTAAAGCGCAGCGCTCTCTTAGCCTCTTTGTGAATAAACGGGCTTTAATTAAAGTTACACTGCGGACTACGGGGTGTTTACTTATTTTTGACTGCTAACACCTAAACTCTCCGCTATCACTTTTACCCTCCCTGGTCTGACCAATTTATTTTCGTCTCATTTACCTTTCTTTATTTATACTATTTTGTGTATTCTTTAAACTTTGCGCTGAATGCGTTACGCTGGCTAAGTGTCCTTAAAGCTACTGTAAATTGACAGCAATTAGGCTTTTTGTTACCGTATGTCAAAATTTGGTATGACCAATTTACCTTTTGGCTAAATTGTTCAGTTCAAAGCCTGGTTTTAAGGGCTTTTGGTATTTATACAACGCGGACGTTGACTGATGTCTTTAAAGATTAAAGCTGCAAAATTATCGGATGTGATTTTACAACAACTTGAGAACATGATTCTTGAGGGGTCGTTGGCACCAGGCGAAAAACTGCCACCGGAGCGTGAGTTAGCTAAGCAATTTGAAGTGTCGCGGCCATCACTGCGCGAAGCGATTCAAAAGCTTGAAGCTAAAGGTTTAGTAACCAGACGCCAAGGCGGCGGTACGTATGTAAAAAATCAGCTCGAAGAAGGGCTTACTGATCCGCTGTTTGATTTGATCAGTAAACATCCTGAGTCGCAGTTTGATTTACTTGAATTTCGCCATGCATTAGAAGGAATTGCTGCGTATTACGCTGCACTGCGTGGCACCAATAACGATTTTATTAAAGTAAAACAGAGCTTTGATCAAATTGCTTTGGTACAAGACGACCTACAACAAAAAGCGAAAGCAATAAATGCTTTTCATTTTTGTATTGCAGAGGCGTCACATAACATTGTTTTACTACATTTAGTGAGAGGCATGCAGGCATTGCTTGAGCAAAATGTATTACAAAATTTAACCGTGTTATTAACAAAATCAGATATCAGTAACCAATTAGGCCACCACCGTGGCTTGCTAATGGATGCTGTTATTGAAGGTAAGCCCGAAGAAGCACGCTTAGCTAGTAATGCGCATTTAGCATATATAGAAGAAGCATTACTTGAAGCGGGTAAAGAACATTCGCGAATTGAACGCAGTTTAAGACGCACTAAACAAAATTAAGCAAATACATCCTTACTCAAAATTAGTAAGTGGGATGTGTTAAATACACAACATTCGTATTTTAAACATAAGGAAACCTCCATATGTCTGAAGTCAATAAAATTGACGTAGACGCGCTAGAAACACAAGAGTGGTTACAAGCTCTTGAATCGGTTGTGCGCGAAGAAGGTGTTGAACGAGCTCAGTTTTTACTTGAGCAAGTGTTAGAGCAAGCCCGTTTAGATGGCGTAGATATGCCAACGGGTATTACCACTAACTACGTCAATACAATTCCGGTAGAGCAAGAACCTGCCTACCCGGGAGATGTAAATATTGAACGCCGTATTCGTTCAATAATTCGTTGGAACGCGATAATGATTGTATTGCGTGCATCGAAAAAAGATCTCGATTTAGGCGGCCATATGGCGTCTTACCAATCGTCTGCGGCATTTTATGAAGTGTGTTTTAACCACTTTTTTAAAGCACCAAACGATGTAGACGGCGGCGACTTAGTTTATTACCAGGGGCATATTTCTCCGGGTATTTATGCACGCGCATTTGTTGAAGGGCGTTTATCGGCATCGCAGCTAGATAACTTCCGTCAAGAAGTAGGTGGCGAAGGTTTACCGTCGTACCCGCATCCTAAATTAATGCCTGAATTTTGGCAGTTTCCTACGGTTTCTATGGGCCTTGGTCCTATTTCGTCTATTTACCAAGCACGCTTTTTAAAATACCTAGACGGCCGTGGCTTAAAAGACACTAAAAACCAACGTGTATATGCGTTTTTAGGTGATGGCGAAATGGATGAGCCAGAATCACGTGGCGCTATTTCATTTGCTGCACGCGAAAAGCTAGACAACCTATGTTACTTAGTTAACTGTAACTTACAGCGCCTAGATGGCCCAGTTATGGGTAACGGTAAAATTATTCAAGAGCTAGAGGGCCTATTTAAAGGCGCTGGCTGGAACGTAATTAAGCTAGTGTGGGGCAGCGGTTGGGATATATTACTGGCTAAAGATAAAACCGGTAAGTTATTACAACTAATGAACGAAACGGTTGACGGCGATTACCAAACGTATAAAGCAAAAAATGGCGCGTATGTACGTGAACATTTCTTTGGTCGTTACCCTGAAACAGCAGCACTTGTTGCTGATATGACAGATGACGAAATTTTTGCGCTTAAGCGTGGTGGTCATGAGCCATCTAAATTATTTGCTGCATTTAAAAAAGCAGAAGAAACCAAAGGTCGTCCTACTGTTATTCTTGCTAAAACCGTTAAAGGTTACGGCATGGGTGAAGCGGCTGAAGGTAAAAATATTGCGCACCAAGTTAAAAAAATGGACATGTCGCATGTTGCACACCTACGCTCACGCCTAGGCCTTGACGATTTAATATCTGAAGAGCAACTAACCGAACTGCCTTATTTAACGCTTGAAGAAGGCACTCCTGAGCACACTTACTTACACGCTCGTCGTGAAGCGCTAAAAGGTTATACACCTAAGCGTATTGCGCGCTTTAGCGAAAAGCTAACAGTGCCAGAAGTAGAAGCGTTTAACCCGCTACTTGAAGAACAAAAACGTGATATTTCTACCACTATGGGTTTTGTTCGTGCTCTTAATATTTTACTAAAAGACAAAGGCATTGGTAAAAACATAGTACCTATTATTGCCGACGAAGCACGTACCTTTGGTATGGAAGGTTTGTTCCGCCAAATTGGTATTTATAACCCACATGGCCAAAACTACACACCTCAAGATCGCGATATTGTTTCTTACTATAAAGAAGCTACATCGGGTCAAGTACTGCAAGAAGGTATTAACGAGTTAGGTGCAATGTCGTCATGGGTTGCTGCAGCAACATCGTACAGCACCAACGATTTACCCATGATCCCATTTTATATTTACTACTCTATGTTTGGTTTCCAACGCGTTGGCGACATGGCATGGATGGCAGGCGATCAGCAAGCACGTGGTTTCTTATTAGGTGCAACAGCAGGGCGTACTACGCTTAACGGCGAAGGCTTGCAACACGAAGATGGCCACAGCCATATTCTTGCCAGCACAGTACCTAACTGTATTTCTTACGATCCAACGTACGCATACGAAGTAGCGGTTATCATTCAAGATGGTATTCGTCGTATGTATGGTGACGATCAAGAAAACATTTACTACTACTTAACGTTAATGAACGAAAACTACCATCAGCCAGCTATGCCAGAAGGCGCTGAAGAAGGTATTCGTAAAGGTATTTACAAGCTAGAAAGCTACGCAGGCAAAAAAGCCAACGTACAGCTATTAAGCTCGGGTACTATTATGACTGAAGTACGTAAAGCAGCTAAAATATTGAGCGAAGACTACGGTGTTGCGTCTGACGTATTCTCGGTAACGTCTTTTAACGAGCTAACGCGCGATGGCCAAGATGTTGAGCGTTTTAACATGCTTAACCCTGAAGGCGAGCAAAAAACAGCGTATATCACTAGCGTATTAAACGATTCAGTAACGGTTGCAGCAACCGATTACATGAAAAACTACGCAGAGCAAGCGCGTTCGTTTATTCCTAGCAATAACTATAAAGTGTTAGGCACCGATGGTTACGGCCGCTCTGATAGCCGCGAAAACCTTCGTCGTCACTTTGAAGTTAACGCAGACTACGTTGTAGTTGCTACGTTATCTGAACTTGCTAAACGTGGTGAAGTTGAAAAGTCGGTAGTTATTGAAGCGCTTAAAAAGTTCAATATCGACACCAACAAACTTAACCCACTGTACGCATAAGAGGTTTGCAATGAGTATTGAAATTAAAGTACCCGATATCGGTGGTGATGAAGTAGAAGTAACCGAAATCTTAGTAGCCGTTGGCGACGTTGTTGAAGTTGACCAAGCATTACTAACCGTTGAAGGCGACAAAGCGTCAATGGAAGTACCGGCCGACACTGCTGGCACAGTAAAAGAGATTAAAGTAAGCATTGGCGACAACGTAGCTACTGGCTCTTTAGTGTTTATCTTTGAAGGCGAGAGTGAAGGCGAAAGTGCAAGTGAAGCTAAAAGCGACACTGCAGCAGAGCAAAAAGCGCCTGCAACTGACGCTAAACCAGCACCAGCGGCTTCTGGCTCTGCAGCAAAAGACGTAACCTTGCCAGATATTGGCGATGACGAAGTTGAAGTAACAGAAATTTTAGTAGCCGTTGGCGACAGCGTTACTGAAGATCAGTCTATTTTAAGCGTTGAAGGCGACAAAGCATCAATGGAAGTACCTGCGCCATTTGCTGGCACAGTTAAAGAAATTAAAGTAGCGACTGGCGATACAGTAAAAACCGGTTCATTGGTATTTGTATTTGAAGTAGCGGGTAGTGAGTCTGCAGCACCTGCTGCTGAGTCAACACCAGCCGAAACTAAAGCAGCGCCAGCGGCCGAGCAAAGCTCAGCATCAAGCACAAAAGAAGTTAACGTGCCTGATATTGGTGGCGACGAAGTTGAAGTGACCGAAATTTTAGTAGCCGTTGGCGACAGCGTTACTGAAGATCAATCGCTATTAAACGTTGAAGGCGACAAAGCAGCAATGGAGCTTCCGGCACCGTTTGCAGGCACAGTTAAAGAAATTAAAGTAGCTACGGGCGATAAAGTATCGACCGGCTCGTTAATTTTTGTTTTTGAAGTTGCTGGTGGCGCACCTGCTGCAGCCGCTAAGCCTGAAGCCGAAAAATCAGCACCTGCTGCTAAAAGCGAAAAGCCAGCGCCAAAAGCCGAAACAGCGACGCAATCTGCTCCAGCAGCTAGCAACGAAAGCTTTGCTGATAACAGCGCGTATGCACATGCATCGCCAGTGGTACGCCGCTTAGCACGTGAGTTTGGTATAAACCTAGCTAACGTAAAAGGCTCTGGTCGTAAAAACCGCGTAGTAAAAGACGACGTGCAAAACTATGTTAAAAACCTAGTTAAGCAAGTTGAATCTGGTCAATTGTCGGCAGGTAAAGGCAATGCAGGCGGTAGTGAGCTTGGGCTTATTCCATGGCCTAAAGTTGATTTTGCTAAGTTTGGCGAAATTGAAGAGAAAAAACTATCGCGTATTCAAAAGCTATCGGGTAAAAACTTACACCGTAACTGGGTGCAAATCCCACATGTTACTCAGTTCGACGAAGCCGATATAACAAGCCTTGAAGAATTCCGTAAAGAGCAAAATGCCCTTAACGAGAAGAAAAAGCTAGGTGTTAAAATTACGCCACTAGTATTTGTAATGAAAGCCGCAGCAAAAGCATTGGCCGAATTTCCAACTATTAACTCGTCACTGTCTAACGACGGCGAAAGCTTAATTCTTAAAAAGTACATTAATATTGGTGTAGCGGTTGATACGCCAAATGGTTTAGTAGTACCTGTGTTTAAAGATGTTGATAAAAAAGGCATTATTGAACTATCGCGCGAGCTAATGGAAGTATCAGCTAAAGCACGCGACGGTAAGCTTACCTCGGCAGATATGCAAGGTGGCTGTTTTACTATTTCAAGCTTAGGCGGTATTGGCGGTACGGCATTTACGCCGATTGTTAACGCGCCAGAAGTGGCTATTTTAGGTGTGTCTAAATCTGAAATGAAGCCAAAATGGAATGGTAAAGAGTTTGAACCAAAACTTATGGTGCCATTGTCAATGTCGTACGACCATAGAGTGATTGACGGTGCGCTAGCAGCACGCTTTACTGTTACGCTGGCAAGCTACATGAGCGATATTCGTCAATTAGTGATGTAATCGCTAAAAATGTATGAAATCAAATCCCAGCCAGTTGTTTTTTGCTGGGATTTTTACCATTTGCAATGATACAATCTTTGCACAGAATTTCTGCCTCGCAGAAGCATGGCAGTTAAACCTTGGGGCTGTGTCCCGTTCAAATAATTAAGGTAATAGCATGAGCAACGAATTAAAAACTCAAGTTGTTGTACTAGGCGGTGGTCCTGGTGGTTACTCTGCGGCTTTCCGTGCTGCTGACTTGGGCTTAGAAGTTACACTAGTTGAGTCTCGCGATACACTAGGCGGTGTATGTCTAAATGTGGGTTGTATCCCTTCAAAAGCGCTTTTACACGTAGCTAAAGTAATTGATGACGCAGCGGCAATGGCCGATCATGGCGTTACTTTTGGCGCACCACAAATTGACTTAGACAAAATCCGTTCATGGAAAGACTCTGTTATTGGCCAACTAACTGGTGGCTTAACTAGCATGTCGAAAATGCGTAAAGTTAAAGTTGTATACGGTTACGGTAAATTTACTGGCAGCAACACCATTGCTGTTGAAGGCACCGACGGTACAACAACAATTACCTTCGATAACGCAATTATTGCTGCAGGTTCTAAACCTGTTAGCTTACCTTTCATCCCAGAAGATGATCGCGTAATTGACTCAACTGGCGCACTAGAGCTTAAAGATATCCCTGAAAAGCTACTTGTACTTGGTGGTGGTATTATTGGTCTGGAAATGGGCACAGTATACCGTGCACTAGGTTCAGCAATCGACGTAGTTGAATTTGCTGATCAACTAGTACCAGCTGCTGATAAAGACATTGTTAAAATTTACCAAAAGTACGTAAGCGACAAATTTAATGTAATGCTTTCTACTAAAGTAACGGGCATTGACGCAAAAGACGATGGCCTGTATGTAACGTTTGAAGGTAAAAACGCACCAGCAGAACCAGTACGTTACGACAAAGTACTTGTAGCTGTTGGCCGTACACCAAACGGTAAGTTACTTGATGCAGATAAAGCAGGCGTTAACGTTGATGAGCGCGGCTTTATTAATGTTGATAAGCAGCTTAAAACAAACGTTGAGCACATTTTTGCAGTGGGCGACATTGTTGGCCAACCTATGCTTGCGCATAAAGCGGTTCACGAAGCACACGTTGCAGCTGAAGTTATTTCTGGTCAAAAACATTACTTTGATCCTAAATGTATTCCTTCAATTGCCTACACAGATCCAGAAATGGCGTGGGTAGGTGTAACTGAAAAAGAAGCAAAAGAGCAAGGCCTTAGCATTGAAACTGCGGTATTCCCGTGGGCTGCATCAGGTCGTGCAATTGCATCTGCACGTACTGAAGGTTCTACTAAGCTTATTTTTGATAAAGAAAGTGGCCGTGTAATCGGTGGCGCTATGGTTGGTATTAACGCAGGCGAAATGCTGGGCGAAATTGGCCTAGCAGTAGAAATGGGCGCAGATGGCGAAGACTTAGCACTTACCATTCATGCTCACCCAACATTGAACGAATCAATTGGCCTAGCAGCTGAAATCTACGAAGGTTCAATCACTGACTTACCAAATAAAAAAGCAGTTAAAAAGAAAAAATAATTTCTTTTAGTTAATTGTTTAAAAACCCAAGCCCAGCTTGGGTTTTTTTTGGCTAAAGGGCAGCGAACAGTAAAAGATAAAAAAGGTTTCAGGTGTCAGGCTGAGATCAGCCAAGCGCGGCACTTGGATTACCTGTAGGCGAGTGGCTTGCCACCGCGCGCACGCAGTGCGAATGTTTTAAGTAATTATATTTCCTTTGAAAATATCAACATCAGCGTTTAATTAACCAGTAAATACTATTTTAATCTCTTTTTACTACTATATTTATTGTAATAAATAGAGGTCATAAAATGTTTGATACAAATAAAAGAGTTAAAGGACGCTATTCAGCGAGTAAGCACTATTACGCAATTACTATTTGTTGCCATAATAAAAAATCAACTTTTAAAGACTTTAACAGTGCGTGCTTAGTGGCAAGAGAGATAAGTTTTTTTACTCAAAATAAAAGTTTACAGACTATTTGCTATTCCTTAATGCCTGACCATCTTCATTGGTTGTTTCAACTGCAAAGTAATGTTCATATTTCTAAAGTTGTTGGTCAATTTAAGAGTATTACAACAGTTAAATTAAATCGCACGCTGGCTTCAAATCAAAAAATTTGGCAGCCTAATTATTATGATCATAAGCTTAGATACGACGATGATTTAATTAATCAGGCTAGGTATATAGTTGCGAACCCTCTACGAGCCAAGTTAGTCCAAAAAGTAGGGGATTATCCATTTTGGGATTGCACCTATTTAGATTAACCCCTCAAAATCAATAAATATTCATTCTTTGGATTCCTCAGTAGGCGAGTGGCTTGCCACCGCGCGCACGTAGTGCGAATGTTTAAGGTATTATATTTTTTAAAAAAATCGCGCCAGCCAGCTTATCGCCTACCAGTAAAATATCCATCTAAAAGCCCTTACATATCTATTTTCATCAAATTTAGCTACAATGCGCGCCTAATTTATTTAAGGTAAACCCCCAGTGAAAAATGCCGTTTTAGCATTACGTGCCCAACAAATAAGCGAATCGCGCCGTGAGTTTAACGCTCGAGGCGCTAAAATGACACGTTGCCAGCAATGCCTACTTGCAGAGCTTTACTGTATTTGTGAAGGGGTTGTACAAGCCGATTGCGACGCCGCTGTGTGTTTACTTATGTATCATAATGAAAGCTTTAAACCTTCAAATACTGGGCGTTTAATTGCCGAAATAGTACCTGAAAACTATGCATTTAGATGGGACAGAACTGATCCCGATGCCAAACTTTTAGCATTAATAAACGATCCTCAATATCAACCTATGGTTGTATTTCCTGCTGAAGATGTAGAGCCGGGCAGAGCGGTAACTGAAGTAAATATAACAGCCGGTAAAAAACCGCTATTTATATTTTTAGACGGCACCTGGCGCGAAGCTAAAAAAATGATCCGCAAAAGTCCGTATTTAGATAACCTTCCGGTATTGTCGATCACTGCCGACAAACTCTCAGACTACCGCCTTCGCGTTGCTCCCCATGCGCATCAACTTGGCACCGCAGAAGTGGCCATTATGGTGTTAGCGTTAGCGGGAGAGAAGGATGCAGCCTCTAAATTAGAACAGCACTTTATAAAATTCCGCGACGCGTACTTATTAGGTAAACGCAATAAAGGCAGGCCAGAGTAAAAGGGCTGGTTTCAGGCAGAGATTAAACCAAAATCGGTGTTTAAGTTGCTCGTAGGCGGGGCTTTATGCCGCGCTTGTTAAAATTAAAAAACAGATCGAGGTAAACTCCCGTCTACAAGTCGGTCTATATCACTTATCTATAGCTTAAAAGCTAGAACCTTATATCTATAGCTTTTAATATTTTTATAATTTATTTCCTGCTTCCCTCACGTTACTCAAAAAACAAACTACTCTTTTAACAATAGTTATTTGTAACTAAAAATACACTCAATACAATCAACTTTTTTACTATTTAAAAAATAAAACAAATAAAAAAGCATTACAATTGCGCCTTTTACATTTATAAATTATCCTTCAGCGATATATCACCCTAAGGGAATATCATTCAAATGAGTCAGCAAAAACAAGCTATAGTCGACCAGGAAGTTACTTTTGGTATTGATGAAGAACTACTCTCTACTACAGATTTACAAGGAGTCATAACTTACGCAAATGATAATTTTTGTAAAGTTGCTGGGTATACATTAGACGAGCTAGTAGGTAATAACCATAGTATGGTGCGCCACCCAGATATGCCCAAAGCTGCGTTTGCCGATTTATGGTCTAATTTAAAAAATGATATTGCTTGGCGAGGTGCAATTAAAAACAGATGTAAAAATGGTCAATACTACTGGGTTGACGCATTTGTAACGCCAATTTATGAAAATGGAAAAAAAATAGGCTATCAATCTGTTAGGCGCCGACTATTACCTGAGTACTTAAACAGCGCAGAAAATCTGTATAAGCGTATTAATAGTGGCAAGTCTATAAATACATTTACTCATAAGCTATCGGCACTCAAACTCCCTCTATATTTATGCTTTAGTGCACTTTTTGCTTGGTTAGCTAGTTATTCACTGTGGTTTATTTTGCTGTTTATTCCTTTGCCATTTGTTATTTATTATGATCAGCTCGTTTTATCACAGCGATACCTTAAAAAAAGAAAAACCGAGTCAGACAGTATTTCTCGTCATGTGTTTTCGGGCAGTAATATATTTAGTTTTGCAGATTTTCAAATTAAATTACTCGAAGGCAAAGTCACTACAATAGTAGGGCGGATCATCGATGGAACATTGAGTTTAGAAAAAGGTGCCAATTCGCTCAAAGCCGTTGCTCAAAAATCTAAATTGGGAGTTGAAAAAGAAGCTGCAGAGCTACATCAGGTTTCGTCAGCGGTTGAGCAAATGGTTAACTCAATTGATGAAGTTGCCAAAAGTACTGTTATAACTACCCAAAAAGTAAATCAAGCGCATTCAAATTGTGAAGCAGCTACACAGGCTATGTCGCAAACTATGGATAAAGTTTCTTTACTCGCAAATGAGGTAGATAACTCAGCTAATTCAGCAACAGAATTAGCCAAAGAGGCAGGTAAAATTGGCGATATCATGCAAGAAATTCAAGGTATTGCAGATCAAACTAATTTACTTGCGTTAAACGCAGCCATAGAGGCAGCGCGTGCTGGAGAGCATGGTAGAGGTTTTTCTGTAGTTGCAGATGAAGTTCGCGCACTATCAAGTAGAACCCACTCTGCCACTGAGCAAATACAAACATCTATAGCAGAAATGCAGTCAACGTTATTAAGCTGGTCTAAAACGATGGAAGTTGGAAAAAACGCTGCCGAAGACTGTGTTAAAGAAACACGCCAAACACAAGAGGTAGTTTCTCAGGTTCATCTTTCTATTAGCGATATTTCAGATCTCACGGGCCAAATATCTACAGCTGCCGAAGAACAAAGCATGGTATCGCAAGAGATTAGCCGTAACATTTACAATATTAGTGAAACCTCAAGCGAAAACCTAACTCAAGCACAATTAGTAGAAGTTGAATCAGACTCTATTGATAAACGCTCAAAAATGCTTGCATCATTAGGGCTATCTTTCAAAGTAGATTAAAGGGCGGGTAAGAGCAGGTTTCAGGCATTAGGTTTTAGGCAGAGATTAAGCCAAGCTCGGTGTTTAAATTACCCGTAGGCGGGGCTTTATGCCGCGCTTGCTAAAATTTTCGCGAGGTAAACTCCCGCTTACGGGGTGTGTTTGTTGTAGGCGGGGCTTTATGCCGCGCTTGCTAAAATTTGCGCGAGGTAAACTCCCGCTTACGGGGTGTGTTTGTTGTAGGCGTGGCTTTATGCCGCGCTTGCTAAAATTTGCGCGAGGTAAACTCCCGCTTACGGGGTGTGTTTATTGTAGGCGAGGCTTTATGCCGCGCTTGTTAAAATTTGCGCGAGGTAAACTCCCGCTTACGGGGTGTGTTTGTTGTAGGCGGGGCTTTATGCCGCGCTTGTTAAAAATCAAAAAAGCGCAAGGTAAATTTCCTACTACAAGTTCTGTATTTTTGTTTGTTTAATATGGGTTTTTAAAAGCGTAAAAATTTGAGAAGCAACGTAAGGAATTTAAAGTTTTCTTGTGGAAAGAAAAATTGGGGCGATTGACGGGGCTTGAACCCGCGACAACCGGAATCACAATCCGGGGCTCTACCAACTGAGCTACAACCGCCACAACACACCTTGGTTGGTGTGGGCGCATAATACATAAAGTATTAAAAGTTGTGAAGCAAAAAAGTGAAAAAAATTAAAAAAAGAGTAAAACAGTGTGTTTAGTGTGTATTTTGCACGAAAAGCAGTCAGCTTAACGATTGCTTTAATAAGTAACTGGGTTAAAACTCATTTATACAAACCCATTATCTAATGAATCTAAAATGTAAATGATATATAATTTGCCGATAAAATCAGATGAACTACCTCTAGGGATAAAAATGGAATCGGTACTCAATTGGCTTAACGAAAACTCCGGCCTAATTTTACATTATGGTATTCAAGCAGTAATAGCGCTGGTGATCTTTTTATTAGGTGGGCGAATTGCAAAGTTTTGTGCAAACTTAACCGAAAAAGCATTCGACAAAAAGAAAGTAGACAAAGCAGTAGGCTCATTTGTTTCTAGCATTGTATTTGCCATAGTATTTATGGCGACTGTTTTAATGGCGCTGTCGCAAATAGGTATCGAAACAACTTCATTTATCGCTATTTTAGGTGCTGCAGGTTTAGCCGTAGGTTTAGCACTGCAAGGCTCGCTTTCTAACTTTGCATCGGGCGTGCTAATTATTTTACTGCGCCCCTTTAAATCGGGTGACTACGTAGAGGCAGGTAATAAAGCCGGCACCATTAAAAAAATAGAAATATTTTCAACGGAGCTGCGCACCCCAGATAACAAAGTTATCATAATGCCAAATTCAAAAATCATGTCTGATGCAATCGTTAACTACTCACGCGAGTCAACACGCCGTATTGATTTGGTAATTCGTGTAGATTACGACGCCGACTTACGCAAAGCGAAAGAAGTGCTTAAATCAATACTTGATAACGAGCCACGCATTTTAAAAGATCCAGCTTATAACGTATCAGTATCTGAACTGGCTGAATCAAGCGTAAACTTTATAGTGCGCCCATGGGTTGAGTCAGCCGATTATTGGCCTACGTACTGGAGTTTACTCGAAGAAATTAAAATTATATTTGATGAGCAAGGGATCAATATTCCAGCACCTCAAATGGATGTACATTTACGCAAACAAGATTAATTTACTTACAGCTACACAAAGGTTATTTTTAATGAAACTAAAGCTTTTATCAATTTTGGTTGCAGCAACAGCAGCAACTAACGCATTTGCAGACGACGCTGAGCAAGTTGAGCAAAAAACCTGGGAAGTTACCAGTGAGCTAGGCGCTATTATTACCAGCGGTAACACCGAAACCACCACACTTAAAGGCGGTATTAAGGTATTGCATCATCTAGAACGTTGGAATAATGAGTACAAAATCGACGGTATTTATAAAGAAGACGAAGTAGAAAACGACGATGGTACAAAAGACAAACAGCGTACTAACGAAAAATACGCTATTTCTGCACAAGGCAATTACAAATTAAATGAAAAACACTCGCACCTATTCATTTATGGTTCACACGTTTCAGACTATTTTGGTGCCTACAGAAGTGAGTCGGTAGTTTCTGCTGGTTATGGTAGGCGTTTAATTAACGAAGACAGTATGTGGTTAAATGCTGAAGTAGGCCCAGGTTATAAACGTTTTAAATACCCTGACGAAAGCAGCGAAGTTGACGACAACGGTAATTCACTTGCGGGTGAGTTCGAAGGCGAAATTATTGCCTTAGGTAAGCTTGATTACAACTGGCAAATTTCTGATAACGCACGTTTTACACAATTAGTAGCAGTAGAATACGGCGACACTAACACTAAAACGCGCTCAGAAACCGCACTACTTGCTAAAATAAATGGCTCATTACAAATGAAGGTTGCATACAATATCATCAACAACTCAGACGTTGCCGATGACAAAGAAAGTACCGATACAGAGACCTCACTAACATTGGTTTACAGTTTTTAACCAATAATACCAAGTTAATGACATTTAAATGACTAAGGGGGCAAAAGCCCCTTTTTTATTAGTTTAATAGTAATGTACAATACCCACCATTTTGGGTTGTAGACCTAGGGAAATACCTACTCGTGAACGTTCTTAAACATTTATTTAGTGCCTTAGTACTAATATGCAGCTTTAGCGCATTAGCACTTACTCCGAGTGCCTCGCAGCTAGAGCAATTTAAAAAATTACCAAAGTCTCAACAGCAGGCATTGGCAAAACAGTATGGTGTTGATCTATCGGTAATAACTGGGTCAAGCCAATCAAGTAATCAACCTAGTGTTGAAGAACCAACAATTGGTGAGCGCGATTCTACACAGCAGCAAAACCAAGCAGAAATTAACAAAAACCAATTCAAACCAAAAACAGACGAAGTAAAACCATTTGGTTACGAACTTTTTGCCGGTGAACCGACTACATTTATGCCTAGCGAAACCGCAGCAGTGCCCGACACCTACTTAATAGGGCGTGGCGATCAGCTACTAATTAACTTTTATGGTAAAGAAAGCGATAGCTTTGAAGTAATAGTCGATCGCGAAGGACGCATTAGCATCCCTAACTTAAGCCCAGTACAAGTTGCAGGCTTAACTTTTTCTGAAGTTAAAGAGTTAATTAAAGTTAAAGTAGAGCAAGAAATTATTGGCGTTAAAGTATTTGTGTCGCTTGGTCAGTTACGCAGTATGCGTATTTTAGTACTTGGCGAAGCATACAAGCCTGGTAGTTATAATGTATCGTCGTTAACTACTGTATCGCATGCATTATTTGTAAGTGGTGGTGTATCGGATATTGCCTCATTACGTAATATTCAGGTAAAGCGTGCGGGTAAGGTAGTTGCTAATTTTGATTTATACGATCTACTTATTCATGGCGATAGCAGTAACGACATAACTTTAAAGCCTGGTGATGCAGTATTTGTACCTTCAGTTGGTGCTCAAGTAACGGTAGAAGGCTTAGTTAAACGCCCGGCTATTTTCGAACTTAAAAAAGGAGAAACTGCGAAAGAGTTGTTAGCTATGGCTGGTGGCTTAAAACCAGGTGCCTATACTAAAAATGCAGTGGTAGAACGTTTTAAAAACAACCGTAAAGAAGTGCTAACTGTAGACTTTTCAGCTGAAAATATAAATTATATTCCGCAAGATGGCGATCGCATTAGGTTTAATACCATAAGCTCGCAATATAAAAACTCAGTTAATTTAATTGGTGCCGTAGTACGCCCCGGTAGCTATCAATGGCATCAAGGTAAACGTATTTCCGATGTACTAAAGTCGGTACGTGGCGACCTACTTCCGCAAGCTGATTTAAGCTATGGTTTAGTAGTACGAGAAGTAAACATTAATGGCGATATACAAGTACATCAGTTTGATGTAGCTCTCGCCATTATTAAAAATAGCGAAAACGACTTAGCTCTGAGCGCTAACGATAAAATAATTATATTTAGCCGATTTGAAGAAAAACAAGCTGAGCAGTTAGCGCTTAAAAATATGGCACTAAGCCAAAAACAGCAAGAACAGCAACTCAAAACAGAGCTGTGGCATAAATACCAACAAAAAGAGTTTGAAAAATACGTTGGTGCCGAACTAAGTATTAATACTGCATTGCAAAATAGCGATCAAACTTTAACTATTTCACAGGTATCTAAAAAAACAGCGGATAATAAAAGCTTAGTATCAGAGGAGTTTACCTTCTTTAGCCGCAATAAATTGTTATCGCCGATAATAGCTAAATTAAAACAACAAGCATCACTTAATAAAGAAATGCAGCTAGTTGAAATTAATGGCAGTGTAACGTACCCAGGTATTTACCCATTAATGGTTAATGGAAGTGTTGTTGATTTAGTTACCGCTGCAGGCGGTTTACTTGAGTCGGCTTATACAAAACAAGCAGAAATAACACGCATAGCAATTAACGATGGATCTCAAATTGAGCATGTTAGATTCGATTTAGCAAGTGCCATTAAAGGAAACCCTCAAAGTAACATCACACTGCGCAGTAAAGACAGTATCAATATTTTTGCAATTCCAAACTGGCAAGAAAACGTAAAAGTAACTTTAAAGGGCGAGCTATTATTCCCAGGAACTTACACAATTCGCCGCGGCGAAACATTAACTAATTTACTAGAGCGTGCGGGTGGATTTTCAGATTTTGCAGAGCAAAAAGCTGCGGTATTTATTCGCCAGTCGGTTAAGCAGCAAGAGCAACAGCAATTAGCGCGTTTAGCCACAGAACTACGCCGTGATGTAGCATCAAAAAGCTTTCAGGACTCTGTAAGCAGTAGTGCGCTTTCGTACGACGAAATGAACAAACTACTCAACGATCTAGCCGATGTAGAAGCAGTCGGGCGTTTAGTTATCGACCTTCCTTTAATTGCAAATAATAAGCAAACCCTAGTACTACAAGATGGCGATACACTATATGTACCGAGCAAGCGCGACTCTATCAGCGTAGTGGGTGAGGTTAACTACTCAACCACGCATTTATACCAAGCAGGAATAAGTGTGGATGACTATATTAAGCTTAGCGGTGGCTTAAAAGAACGCGCAGACGACGACCGTATTTATATAATTAAAGCTAATGGTTCGGTAAAAATACCCAACACAGGTGGTTGGTTTGCTGCTAATAACTCAGAACAGCTAGAGCCAGGCGACACCATTGTCATACCCATGGATGCCGGCCATATGGATAAGCTAACGCTGTGGAGCACCGCAACGCAAATACTTTACCAATTAGGCGTAGCAGTAGCCGCAATCACTAGTATTTAATTAAAGTAATAAATTAGTAACTAAAGCCAAAGCAACCCTTTGGTTTTAGTTAGTGTGTACAAAATAGTAAAAACAAAATTTTGCAATTAAATCAGTATGTAGGAACTGTAACCTAGGGGCGGAAGCGTGTCCGAATGGCTTGAAAATAAATTATTTTACTTTCTAGCTGATGCGAGTGGAATTCTGCAACGAACAAGATGGATGGCTAATAATCAGCTTTAGCTCAGTCTTCAATTGGAAATTTGTAAACTGATTCTAATTATACTTTAGGCATTAAGCTTACTGACGCGGAATATAGCATTGCTATTTCTTAAGTAGTTTTTAAAAATATAATAACTTGAGCTTACATTCTGGTTATACACAATTTATGACAGCTTACATTAACCGAGATTTATATGGATAATAATTTAACAGGCACGAAAACAAGCAATACATATGCTCAAAACCATGGTGTTGTTGATAAAGATATTGATTTACGTGAACTTTTTTCAATTATTTGGCAGGGTAAATGGATTGTCATTATTATCACGGCTTTATTTGCTATTGCATCTGTGGTTTATGCTATTAAACAGCCCAATATCTATAGAGCAACCACTTTACTTGCGCCAGTGAGCGATCAAAGTGGTGCAGGTGGATTAGCAAAAATGGCAGGGCAGTTTGGTGGCTTAGCGAGTCTTGCCGGTATTAGTTTAGGTGCAGGTGGCACAGATAAAACGGGTTTAGCACTTGAGGTATTACAATCACGTCGCTTTATCGAAAGCTTTATTGACGAACATCAGCTGTTGGTTCCTTTAATCGCAGCTAAAAACTGGAATGCGGTGAATAATGAACTGCTCCTAGATGATGAATTATATAATGCTGAGACTAAAACTTGGATCAGAGAAGTTAAGGCGCCAAAAACAGCAGAGCCATCAACTTGGGAAGCATATAAAGCTTTTAAAAAAGTTTTATCGGTTAATACAGACAAAGAAACCGGCATGATTACCCTTGCTATTGAGCATCATTCTCCTGAAATTGCTAAACAGTGGTTACTTTGGCTAGTAAGTGATATTAACGAAACAATGCGTGACCAAGATAAGCTTGAAGCAAAAAATAGCATTGAATACCTAGCAAAAAAACTACAAGAAACACAATTAGCAGATATGAAAACGGTATTTTACCAGCTAATAGAAGAGCAAACTAAAACAATAATGCTTGCTGAAGTTGCACAAGAATACGTAGTAAAAACGATTGATCCAGCAAATGCGCCAGACGAAAAAGCACATCCAAAACGTGCTTTAATTGTAATTTTAATTACATTACTAGGTCTTGTACTGTCAATTATGTGCATCTTATTGCATTACTTTACAAAAAAATAAATTGCTTTGACTCTATTTCAACTGCTTTATTCTAGTAAGTTAGCTTCGTAAGCAGTATCTAGGATTAGGGAGCTAGCACTCAATATAGAAGGCCGTGTCATAATAAAGTTATGGGCTTAATTGTCCGGAAAATTTAATTTGGGAGTTTACTTTGACGACAGTAATTACGTATGGAACATTTGATCTATTTCATGTAGGACATGTGAGGCTACTGAAAAGGCTAAGCCAGTTAGGCGATCAGCTTATTGTAGGCATTTCGTCAGACGAATTTAATTTATTAAAAGGTAAAAGCTCTTTTTTTTCTTACGAAGAAAGAGCCGAGATTGTAGAAAGCTGTAAATATGTCACAAGTGTTTTTCCAGAGCATGATTGGCAGCAAAAGCGCGAAGATATAGTTAAGTATGGCGCAGATATATTTGCCATGGGCGACGACTGGAAAGGTAAGTTTGATGATTTATCTGATCTATGCGAGGTTGTATACCTAACAAGAACAGAAGATGTATCAACTACAAAAATAAAAAAATCATTATCAAAAATCGATGTTGAAGAATTAGATCGAATCGAGTCCTCATTGCATGATGTTATCAGCATAGTTAAAAGCCTCTCTTTAAAATAATCAATTCACAATTTTAAGCATATTTTACGCTTAAAATTACTTAGTGTTTTATATTTAAGCTCGCAGCATATTTATTAATTACCCTAACTAAGCCGCGCTGTAATAAAACAGTTGATAACGCTTGGATAGATAATGGCAAAATTAAACAGGTTTGAAAAAAAATGACAATTAACTTATTAAGAGCGGTGTGATGCTAACAGAATTTTTAGGTAAGCTTTTCTACTTTTTTAACTATATCATTCCAAAGTCACAAAACAAAACTGTCTTTTGTAGCTATCCTGATCTAGAAGATATGCTGCGTGGTTTAATACCCCACCTAAACGGTAGGGTAATAGTATTAGTTAAAACCCCCAACGTTGTAAGGCCTTCATGGTTACCTGTTGAAGTTGAACTTGTGAAAAAGCTTAGCCTTGTAGGGATCAGCCACTTACTCACCGCAAGATACATTTATTACACCCATGGCTTGTTGTCATTTTTTCGAATTGTATCGAGTAAAAAGCAGCTAGTGGTAAATTTATGGCATGGTATGGCATTAAAAAATATCGGATTATTAGATGGTAAAAGTAATTTGCCACAAAGCCATAAAACTATTTGCACATCGGAATTTTTTCAAAAAATACATGCTAAAGCATTTGGAATGAAAAAAGAAGATGTACTAATAACAGGATTACCCAGAAACGACATCTTAACTAAACAAACAACAAACGCTAAGCTATTAACAATTAAAGAAAAGTATAGTAACTGTTATGTATGGCTACCTACATACAGAAAGTCAGGGGAAGGGGATATACGGGTTGATGGAGATACCTCTAATATATTTTGCTTTGAAAGTTTTGATTATTTTAAACTAAATAAAATATTATCAGAAAAAAATGAGCTGCTTATTATAAAGCCACACCCAATGGCCGTTCTAGATGTGTTTGAAGAAAAGCTTTCCAATATTAAAATTATTAATGAGCACTGGCTTACTAATAAGGATACAACATTGTATGAACTGCTTTCTATTTCAGATGCTCTATGGACCGATTACTCATCCGTTTTTGTTGATTACTTAGTAACAAAAAAAAATATTCTATTCATAGTTCCTGATATTGAGCTTTACAAAAATACTAGGGGATTCACGTTCGATATGGGGCAAGTAAAATTACCTGGGTTAGTTATTACAACTCAAAATGAACTATTCGATACACTCATGAATTCTTTGCCTTTGTTTATGGATATAGGAAACGGAAAACTTTTTAATGTTACTAAGAAGTATGAACATGCTATGGTAAAAAGCTCTAATGTTATTAAGTAATAAACTAAAAGATAGCTCTAAACAAGGTTATAAACTTGCTTAAATTAATGCTTAATTCTATTTACTTGCTTTTAGCACAAGCATCAGCGCTTCTAATTCCATTATTTCTTTTGCCGCTCTTAACTAGGTATTATGGATTGTCGGATGTCGCTTTATATATATTATCAGTATCCGTCATATCATTTTCTTATTTGATTTTTGACTTTGGATTGTCAACATATGGGATTAAAAAATCAGCAGAAGTTGAATATTGTCAAGCGGAAATATCTAAACTGTTTTCAATTACACTAACCGTTAAATTCTTCTTTTTCTTGCTTGTATTCCTTGTTGTTGGAGTTATTTTTTATATTAACCAAAATAATAGCTATATCAAAGTTGTTGTTTTTTCTTTTATTTCGATATTTTTTCAATCACTTATTCCTTACTGGCTTTTTCAAAGTATTAATAAAATGAAAGTTGTGACATTGATAAATGTAGCCTCGAGATTAAGTAGTATTATTATTTCTGTATTTTTTGTTTTTTTTGGCTTTGATATATACAGCGTGATTTTAGCAACCGGATTTGGTTGGGTTATTGCATCATGCGTTTCTCTAAAATACCTAAACTCATTGGGCTATACAGTAAGTGTAATAGTTAGTAGGGAGCCTTTAATTTCATTCTTTAAAGAGGTGCGCGACTTTTATTTGTCTAGGTTGGCTGTATCATCATACCTTTATTCGAATGTGTTCATTCTATCAACTCTATCAGCAGTGAACCTTGCTGTTTATGGTGTTGCAGATTATATATACAAAATAATTCAATCTTTAGTGAGTGTAGTTACGCAAGCTCTTTTCCCTCAGATCGCAGAGAGTAAGGATTATACTATTTTCTTTAAGACCTTGTTTTTACTTTTATTATTTATTTTTATTATTGGATTGTTTTTTAAGCTTTATTCACATGATGTCATTCAGCTTCTTTATGGACCCTCTTATTTGCTCGCAATTCCATTTATAGAGGCATTTATTGTTTTAGCTTTATTTAATGTACTCTCAGTTATTTTTGGTTATCCAGCTGCAAGTCTGTTTTCAAAATATGATTATGTTAATTACAGTTCGTATTTTTGTTTAATTGTATATTTTTTCGGTGTAGTTGTTTTGTATCTATTAAATGCAATATCTCCTTTGCATCTAATTTACATATTAATTGCATCAGAGATCAGTACATTTTTGTGGCGACTTGCATTTTTTGTTAAATATTACAAACTGCAAAAGGTTTAATTAGATAATGTTTTTAAGTTCAGACTCATAATATGATCAAAGCAATTTCTTTTTTATTTATTTTTTATGTGGCTAACTCTATTTTTTTTGAGCAACAGCTTTCATATGATTTAGTGCATTTATCATTCTATATAGTGATAATCCAACCCTTGGTATTCTTATTTTTTGCAGGAAAAAATGGGCTAACATTATTAAGGATTTTTTATTTTTTCCAGTTTATATTTATGGGCATTGCACCTTATATGCAATTTATTGGTGATTTTGTCATGTGGGGGGGAGAGCCCTTTTATGAGAAAGACTATCTACTTTTTAATGTGCTTATAACTCTAGTTAATTTTTTATTTTTTGTGGTTTATTACATGTTTAATAAATTAACATTTGAAAAAAAAGAAGAGGCAAGTTGCATGATTCCTGAGGCAATAAAACGATTGCCTTTTATTACAAAGATCGTTTTAAGTGGATTATGTTTTATTTGTTTTTTTTTAGCTCTTTATATAAACAATTTTTCTATTGTCAGTTTGTTTTTAAGAGGTGGTATTTTAAAAGAAACAGCGGAAGTGGTATCGAGTCAAACACTCATTTTTTCATATACAAGTAAATTTATTCCTTTCTTTATCACTGCATTTATATTGGTTTTTTATAAACAGAATAAACTCATGCTTGCTTTTAGTTTTATAACTCTTTTGTTATGTGCATTCCCATTTGGAATAGCGCGATTTTTAACTGCTTCTATCTATATACCTCTTTTATTAATTGCTTTTCCAAGTTTATTAAAAGGTATCAAAGGTATTCTATTTTTTATTTTGTCGATCTTATTAATATTCCCTTTTTTAGAACAGTTCAGGGTATTCAAAGATGATTTAGAATTGCAGTTTATTCCAGATATATCATTCTTTGTTAAAGGGCACTTTGATTCCTATCAAAATTTTCTAAGAGTATTTTCTGAAAATATAACAACAGGAGGAAACCAGTTAATTGGTGTTCTATTCTTTTTTGTGCCGAGAAGTATTTGGGAAGATAAGCCTGTCGGTTCAGGATATTATGTTGCAGAAGAATTGGGTTATACATTTAATAATATTTCCATGAATTTCTTTGGTGAAGGTTTCATTAATTTTGGAATCCTAGGGGTGGTTATTTTTTGTGTTCTTTTAAGCTTATTATGTGCGTTTTTTGACCGCTCATTTTGGAGTGAACAGGGTGTTATAAACAAGCCATCAGCTATATTTTATTTATTTTTGATAGGTTATTTGATTTTTGTATTACGAGGGGATTTATTATCGAGCTTTGCATTTTTTATGTCAGCATTATTTTCATTCTTCATAGTTAATTTTTTATTTAACACTAAAGGACGTTCTCTGTGAGTATCTTAATAAATGCAACAAATATTAAAGTGGGTGGTGGGTTACAGGTAGCGGTTTCTGTGATTGACTCTTTGCTAGTAAATCCTCGAGGCGAGAGTATTTACTTTGTGACAAGCTCGAAGGTTTACCAACAACTGTCAATACCAGAAGAAAAATTGAAAAATGTTTTTGTTTGTGATTTTAGCTTTAAAAATATTTTTAGTTTTATAAAAAGCTATAAATATTTGAACAAATTAGAAAAAAAATTCAATATTAGTGTTGCCTTCACTATTTTCGGCCCTAGTTATTGGCATCCAGTTAAAGCTAAGCACCTGATAGGTTTTGCAAATGCGTGGTTAGTTTCTCCAAACTCAAAAGCATATACTATTTTTAGTAGTTTTATTAAATGGAAGCAAAAAGTAAAAAACTATATTTTAAGAAAATTACTTTTTAAAAAGAAAGCTGTTTACGTTACTGAAACCTTAGATATGCAAGAGCAATTTTGTAAGGTTTTTAAATGTGAAAAGGATAAAATTAGCGTTGTGGGGAATTGTATATCACAACACTTTATAGAGTCATTTGAGGAAACTGATAAGTACGGTTTACGAGATATTAAAAAATTTAAATTTGTTACAATATCTCATAATTACCCTCATAAAAACTTGAAAACGATCCCCTTGGTTGGCCAGCAATTAGAAAGGAATGGCTTTGACTTCACTTTTATAGTCACTATTGATTTTGCTGAATATGAGTTACTTGATAGGGAATTTAAGAAATATACAACCAATATAGGCCCAATTGATATTGTTGATTGCAAAGCAGTTTATAAAGCATGTGATGCATTATATCTGCCAACATTGATTGAATGTTTTACTGTTAGCTATCTCGAAGCGATGGCTTCTAATACTTTAATACTAACTAGCGATTTGCCGTTTGCTAGAAATATATGTTCAGATTCTGCATTTTATTTTAACCCGTATAGTGTTAATGATATTTCTAAAGTATTAGATACAGTTCTTCGCGAGTTTTATATAAATAGTCAATTGATCCATTTTAAAAAATCACTCTATCCGCAGATATTACTGGAGTCCGGAGATAACGACACTAAAGTCGACAGTTATATGGCTATAATCAAGAAATTAAAAGGTTCTTTAAATGTTTAAAAACAAAGTTTTACTTATCACCGGCGGTACAGGCTCATTTGGCAATGCAGTATTGCGTCGCTTTTTAAATACCGACATAAAAGAAATTCGCATTTTTTCACGTGATGAAAAAAAACAAGACGACATGCGTAAGCATTTTCAGTCAGACAAATTAAAGTTTTATATAGGTGATGTACGCGACAGCCAAAGTGTTAATACTGCGATGCGTGGTGTTGATTATGTTTACCATGCTGCTGCGTTAAAACAAGTTCCATCGTGTGAGTTTTACCCGTTAGAAGCCGTTAAAACTAACGTACTAGGTACAGAAAACGTGCTAGAAGCCGCTATCGCTAATAATGTTGAGCGCGTAGTGTGTTTGAGCACCGATAAAGCGGTATACCCAATTAATGCTATGGGTATTTCAAAAGCAATGATGGAAAAAGTGATTGTTGCTAAAAGTCGTAATCTTGAACACACTAATACAACTATTTGTTGTACGCGCTATGGTAATGTAATGGCATCACGTGGATCGGTAATTCCATTGTTTATCCGCCAAGTAGTTAATAATGAGCCAATCACTATTACCGACCCGACCATGACCCGTTTTATGATGACCTTAGACGATGCGGTTGACTTAGTATTACATGCTTTCGAAAATGGCCAAAATGGTGATATTTTTGTACAAAAAGCCCCAGCAGCAACCATTGAAGTATTAGTAACAGCATTACTTGAAATGCTGAAAAAACCTGAGCATGTTGTAAATGTAATTGGTACACGCCATGGCGAAAAACTATTTGAAGCACTGTGTAGCCGTGAAGAAATGTTTGTTGCACAAGAGCAAGGTGAATACTTTAGAGTGCCAGCAGATAATAGAGATTTAAACTACTCAAAGTTTTTTGACGAAGGCGACTCAGACCTATCTAAAGTAGAAGATTACAACTCGCACAATACCGAGCGTTTAGATGTTGAAGGTATGAAGCAGCTATTACGTAAGCTTGATTTTATGCGTGAAATTGAGTCTGGAAACATCATTGTTCCGGAAGGTGTTTAGGCATGAAAATATTAATTCTTGGCGCGACAGGCATGCTAGGTTATAGCCTGTTTAGCAACTTAAGCGAACACGCTAATTTATCAGTATTTGGTACAGTTAGAAGTATTACAGGTAAAGAACACTTTTTTAAAGACACTCAACAGCAATTAATCTCAGGTGTTGACGCCTACGATATTGACTCATTAGAGCAAGCGGTGGCTGAAGTGGCACCCGATGTAGTCATTAACTGTGTGGGTTTAATTAAGCAGCATGGTATTTCAAAGCAACACATAGATGCCGTTAAAATTAATGCATTGCTTCCGCATGAGCTGGCTAATATTTGTGATCAAGTTAATGCAAAATTGATTCACTTTTCAACCGACTGTGTGTTTACTGGCGATGAAGGTTTATATAGCGAAGGTTCGTTACCCGATGCGCGCGACTTATACGGTAAATCTAAATGTCTTGGTGAAGTAGGTTATGGCAAGCACTTAACCTTAAGAACCTCAATTATAGGGCACGAATTAGCCTCATCCGTAAGTTTAGTTGACTGGTTTTTATCGCAAGGCGAAAGCACTAAAGGTTTTTCTAAAGCCGTGTTCTCTGGCTTGCCTACCTGTTATATAGCCAAGTTGTTAGTGGAATATATTTTGCCGAACCCAGAGGTTGCTGGGTTATTACACTTATCGGCAGAGCCCATTGACAAATACACACTATTAAAATTGATTGCGGAGCAATATCAAAAACAAATCACTATTGCTGAGTCGCAAGAGCTGGTTATAGATCGCTCGCTAAACTCAGATAAATTTAGGCAATTAACTCAGTTTAGCCCACCGGCGTGGAGCGACCTTGTTGAATATATGCATACAGATTACGTAAAAAGGTATAAAGCATGAAAAAGTTAAAAGTTGTTACCGTTGTAGGTACTCGTCCTGAGATTATTCGATTGTCGTGCACCATAGCAAAGCTTGATGAATTTTGTGAGCATATATTAGTTCACACTGGGCAAAACTATGACTATGAACTAAATCAAATATTTTTTGAAGACCTAGGCATTCGCGCACCAGACATATTTTTAGAATGCGCTGGTGCTACCGCAGCCGAAACAATGGCGCAAGTAATTAGTAAGTCAGATGCTATGTTTGCAGAAGTTAAGCCCGATGCAATGCTGATCTTGGGTGATACGAACAGTGCGATGGCGGCTATTCCGGCTAAGCGTAAAAAAATTCCAATATTTCATATGGAAGCAGGTAACCGCTGTTTTGATATGCGAGTACCAGAAGAAATCAATCGTAAAATAGTTGATCATATCTCTGACGTTAATATGCCTTATACGGATATTGCCCGCGAGTATTTATTGGCTGAAGGCATAAAACCTGACCTAATAGTTAAAACAGGCAGCCCTATGGATGAAGTACTAAATCGTTATAAAGATAAAATTTCGAATGCTGAAATATTAACAACGCTTGGCTTAAAATCAGGTGAGTACTTTGTGGTTAGTGTTCACAGGGAAGAGAATGTTGACTCTGAATCAAACATTCACAGTTATGTGCAAGCATTAAATGCGATTGCAGAAAAATACCAGCATCCTATTATTGTATCGACACACCCTCGTACCAGAAAGAAAATTGATTTACTTAACTTAGAATTTCATCCCTTGGTTAAATTGCTTAAACCACTTGGTTTTAGCGATTACGTAAAACTGCAAATGGACGCTAAAGTGGTATTAAGCGATAGTGGTACTATTACCGAAGAGTCGTCAATTTTAAACTTTCCGGCGGTTAATATTAGAGACGCACAAGAGCGCCCCGAAGGTTTTGAAGAGGGGGCTGTTATGTTTACGGGTATGAATGTTGAACGTATATTACAAGCAATCGAAATACTAGATAAGCAGCCTCGCGGTGAACACAGACTGATTAATAAAGTTCAAAATTATATTGCCCCTAACGTGTCAGATAAGGTTTTAAGAACTATTATTAGTTATACCGACTACGTTAATAGAGTTGTGTGGAAAAAATATTAATGAAGCTTGCTTTAATCATTGATGACTACTTGCCAGACAGCACCAGAGTTGGTGCTAAAATGTTTCATGAGCTCGCACTTGAGCTCATGGCAAGTGGGCATAATGTAACAGTAATTACTCCTGCCGTAGGGCAAGCGCAAAAATTTACTGAGCAAAGCATAGACGGTGTAACCGTTTGGCGTTTTAGTTCTGGCCCCATTAAAGATGTGAGTAAAGTAACGCGAGCGCTAAACGAAACCTTACTCTCATTTAGAGCTTGGTCGGCTATAAAGCAACATGTAAAAGAGCACACCTTTGATGGCGTAATTTATTACTCTCCTTCCATATTTTTTGGTGGCTTAGTCAATAAAATTAAACAGCGTTGTAACTGCTCATCTTATTTAGTATTACGTGACTTGTTTCCTCAGTGGGTGATAGATGCTGGAATGATAAAAAAAGGCTCATTAATAGAGCAATATTTTAGATTTTTTGAAAAACACTCATATCATGCTGCCGATACCATTGGGCTTATGTCTGAAAAAAATATCGAAGTTTTTACCCAAAGTAATAGTGTTATTTATCCCACTGAAATATTGAGAAATTGGGCGGCTTTAAACCCAACAATCACCAATGAAAACACTACCTCTATCCGATCTCAGTTTAATTTAGATAATAAAGTAGTTTACTTTTATGGTGGCAATATTGGGCATGCCCAAGACATGGCAAACCTAATGCGTTTAGCTAAAAATATGCAAAATAATGAAAATGCACATTTTCTTTTTGTTGGCCAAGGTGATGAAGTAGAGTTGATAAACCAACTCGCGCAGCAATGGCAACTAACTAACTTTACTTATATGCCATCGGTTAACCAACAAGAGTTTAAGCAAATACTATCTGAGATAGATATAGGCTTGTTTTCCTTATCGGGCAAACATACGGCGCATAACTTTCCTGGTAAGCTGTTAGGTTATATGGTCGATTCAATACCCATTTTGGGGAGTGTAAACCCAAATAACGACTTGCAAGACTTGGTTAACTCACACGGCGCAGGCTTTATTACGGTAAATGGCGACGATAAACAATTGTTAAAAAATGCAATTAAGCTTTATGAAAATCCTCAATTACGTAAAGAGATTGGGAGAAATTCACTTTCACTATTAAAAAATGAATTTTCGGTCACATCTATAGCTAAAAATATTATTAAAAGATTAGAAGCAAAATGAGGAAAGTTGACAAATTCAATATTGAGTCATTGTTTGAAAAGGCAAGTAATTCTTCTCGCAAACGCGCTCATTTAAACTTGCATACGAGCTTTGAAGACAAGGTTCAAAGGCTCTATATTGCCCTTATTAAAGGAAGTTATGTAGAGCCACATTTCCATGAACAAGAGCACCAGTGGGAAATGTTTGTTGTACAGAGTGGTGTATTAAAAGTGACACTTCATAACCCTGATAGCTCTAGCATCACATCTTTTTTGATCGGTGATGAGCAGGATGTTCATGCTGTTCAGTTTAACCCAGGTGATATTCATAGTGTTGAGTGTATTTCAGATAGAGCGTTAATATTAGAAATAAAAGAGGGACCTTTTATTGAAGAGCAAGCAAAAACATTATTAAAGCTTTAAGTTATATACCTTAGAGTTGTTATAATTGAAGCATAAAGCTTATGAAATAAGTATTTAAATGACACATTTCAATTAAAAGCTAGCTACTTTCTATTATTCAATATTCAAATATGAGCAGGCCTAATTTTTATCTTATAGTTTTAGGGTGAAATTAAGCTTATTTAAAAATTTACATCAGGACATTATATGTTTCTTGACCTTCTTTTCACCTTTTTTATTGCCTTTGCAATTCTATTTTTAATGCGCAAAGTGGCTCGTAGAGTCGGCTTAGTTGATCAACCTACAGGTAGGAAGTTACATACAGGTAATATACCGTTAGTTGGTGGTGTCGCTATTTGTATCACTATAGTCAATTATATTTACTCCCACCCAGGTATGATTAATCATGCTAACTTATATATGCTTTGTATATGTGGCTTAACAGCTGTTGGCGCCTTGGATGATCGCTTTGATTTAAGTGTGAAAATACGCATGGTGGTGCAAGCACTAATATCAGTTGCTATGATTTATTTCGCCAATGCAGAATTACATAGCTTAGGTAACTTGTTAGGCTTTGGCGCTATTGATTTAGGGTTGCTTGGTGGAATAGTAACTGTATTAGCTGTAATTGGCTGTATTAATGCTTTTAATATGGTTGATGGTATTGATGGACTTTTAGGTGGCTTATCAATAGTTACCTTTGGCAGTGTGGGTATATTGTTATCGCTTTCAGGGGAGCAGAGCTTAAGCTACTTATGCTTATTGCTAGTTGTTTGCATGGTTCCTTATATTTTAATGAATCTTGGATTAGTTGGCCATAAGCGAAAAGTATTTATGGGTGATGCAGGTAGCATGATGATTGGTTTTACGGTTATTTGGTTGTTGATAGGTGCTAGCCAAACAGCAGGCAACCCAATGATTCGCCCAGTAACTGCACTATGGCTTATTGCCTTACCACTTATGGATATGGTTGCTATAATGGTTCGTCGAGTTAAGCAAGGTAAATCACCATTTAAACCAGACCGAGATCACTTACATCATATTTGCCAACGTTTAGGTTTCTCGTCATTGCAAACACTTGCTCTAATTTGCTTTATTGCTTCGCTATTAGCTGGTGTAGGTATGTTAGGCGAAATACTATTAATACCAGAGTACTTTATGTTTTATGGGTTTATAGCTATTTTTATAGGGTATTTAGTAATTTTGGCCAATTATTGTAAGGTAATTAACTTTTTTAGAAACAAGTTAGGCTTACCTGAGAAAAAATATTCATCAAATTAAAAAGAACAGTTATTAGCAATATGATAAATTAGAAAAAACACTGAGTTCAATTTTAGCTCGGTGTTTTTTGGTTTTCTTAGGTTACAAAAAGTAGTGTTCGGAAGTTAGGTATTAAGTACTTTCCGGGGGGATTACAACCTCAGCTCGGTGTTTGGTTAGCTTTATGATGTATTATCTTTATTAAGCGACAATTACGGTGGCCGGTTCCGCGTCAATTATCTTGGCCGGTTGACACCGAATTTTATTTGCTCTTATTGAGCGCTGTTTTGCGTCGGTAACTTTCACCTTCGCAATGAATAATTGTAGAATGATGAACCAAGCGAGTATTTGCCGCTTGGTACATGACTCATAACTGTACTAAAGTGGAAAATACCCAGCTAATAATATAAAACAGAGGGAGCTTAATAACAGGACATTTTTATTTTTTGCCAACCCTTTTAACTTTAAACCTACCCTTCAATTAGTTGTTTACATGTGAACAGCATCGGGTATAATTCTGCGCTCATTTAGTATTATATTGCGTTGTCTGCAATTGATTCAAAGTGTGGATAGCTACGGAAAGCGAGTATTATTACCAGTAAACCTCGAAATAAATCGCGAGTATCCCGTAATAAATAAAAAAACACTTCTCCAAAGCCAGTCACAAAAAATCAATTCTCAGTGCTGTAACGCAAGGTAAAAGCGACGAGCCAAAACAAAAAATACAATAACCTTTATGCAATTTGTAATTGTAGTTTTAATCTCGCTTATAAATATCAAAATTTAAGCTGCATCAGTACGTAGGAACTGCAACCTAGGGGCGGAAGCGTGCCCGAAGGGCTAGACAAGCAAATAATTTTGCTTTCAAGCTGGAGCGAGAGGAGCTCTGCGACGAACTGGAACGTGGAGCGTGTCTGAAGAACTATATAAATAAAGTTTTTCCTCTAAGCTGGGGCAAGCGTTACTGATATGGCAGAAGGTAGTAAGTTCAAGGCTATATAACCTTGAGTCTAGAACCTATCTTTTTTTTTATATCCATGCTTTAATTACTGCGCAAAATAAGTACCCATCGAGTGTGATGGACAATTATAATATTTAAAAAACACTGGGATTCTGCACAATGGCGTTACGCTGTAAATCACTCATTACCTCTTTCGCATTTTTAGCAATGACAGGCTGTACAATAATACCTGGCAGCCATTACGAAGGCATTGAATCAAACGAGAAAACACAAAATTTAGAGCAAGAGCTCGAAAAAGTTAATATTCAACTAATTGATTCGGCGCTAATTACCCAGCAAAAAAAAGCACGCACAGCAGCAAAACCAATCTCTAGTTTAGTGGGGGTTAACACCCGCGATTATCAATATAAATTAGGTGTGGGCGATGTAGTAACAGTAGGTGTTTGGGACCATCCCGAACTTACTATACCGGCAGGCACACAACGTACAGCTGAGTTCGACGGTTTTAAAGTGCAAGAAGACGGCACGGTAACTTACGCTTATGCATCTAATATACCAGCAGCAGGACATACAATCAGCGAACTGCGTAAAGATTTAGTAACTCGTTTAGCCCGTGTGATAGAAAACCCTCAAGTAGACGTGAAAATAGTAAGTTTTAAAAGTCAAAAAGCGTATGTAACGGGTGAAGTAAAACAGCCTGGTGTATACCCAGTTACCGATACTCCGCTTACCTTAATTGATGCTATTAACCAAGCGGGTGGCTTAACCGAAGCAGCTGATTGGCGCACGGTTACTTTTACACGTGGCGATAAAACAGAAGTAATAAAGCTAGAAGATTTTTACGCTAATGGCGATATTTCTCAAAATCGGTTACTTCAACATGGCGATATAGTGCATGTTAACCGTAACGATAAACAAAAAGTATTTGTATTAGGTGATGTTAATAAAGCAGGTTCAGTAAAGCTTAATCGTTATGGCTTAAACTTGGCCGAAGCATTGAGTGACTCAGGCGGCTTGAACGAAGGCACTGCTGACGCAAATGGTATATTTGTTCTGCGTAAAAGTAATGTAGAGCAAACTGGAGTAATTGCTGATGTATACCAATTGCATGCTAAAAACATAGCTGCATTGGTGTTGGCTGAGCAGTTTGAATTACAACCGCACGATATTGTATATGTAACATCAGCACCCCTGGCACGTTGGAACCGTGTAATAAGCTTGTTACTACCTTCGGTAGCAACAGTTGATAACCTTAACGACATTAATAACTAAGGGTTAATTAACATGTTTGATTCTGTATTAGTGGTGTGCGCAGGCAATATTTGTCGCAGTCCAACGGGGGAGTACTTATTAAAAGCTAAGCTTGAAGGCAAAAATATAACAGTGTCGTCAGCTGGCTTAACTGCACTCGAAGGCAAAGGAGCTGATGCTACTGCGAAAAAAATAGCCCAAGCACACGGTATTAATATGGACCCACACCAAGGGCGCCAACTTACTTCGCAACTAATTGCACAGAACAGTGTTATTTTAGTCATGGAGCAGCGTCATTTAAATGATTTACATAGTCAATACCCAGAGGCACGTGGTAAAACATTTTTATTAGGTAAATGGATAGATAACACTGAAATCCCTGATCCGTACCGTCAAAGCCAAGAGGCATTTGAGCACGTATACACATTAATCGACAGCGCTTGTAGCGCTTGGCAAAAGTATTTATAAGGAATGGCTAATTTAATGAATACCCAGCCTAATAGCAGCACACCCAAGCAGACAAATAGTTCAGCTTCACAGTCACAAGAAATAGATTTAATGGCATTGTTAGGTGCTTTAATCGACCGTAAATATTTTATAATTGCATTAACAGCACTATTTATGTTTGTGGGTGTTGTTTATGCGGTTTTAAGTCAGCCGGTTTACCAAGCAACAGCGATGCTCCAAGTTGAAAGCAGTGGTAGTTCAGTGCCTGGTTTAGACGATATGGGCGGTATGTTTGAAAGCACCTCTGCAGCGGTAACCGAAATAGAACTCCTTAAATCGCGCAGCATTATAGGCGAAGCAGTCGACGCTTTAAATTTAGATATAACAGTAGAGCCTAAATTATTCCCATATATTGGTAACCGTGCATTTCGTACATTTACGCCTCTGCAAGAAAATGATTTAGCTGAGCCAAGTTTTGGTGCAAGTTCATATGCATGGGGTGGCGAAAGCATTAATGTATTTAGGTTCGATGTACCGCGCAACGCAATTAACCAAACATATACTTTAATAGCGCAAGCAAATAATAGCGTTGCATTATTAAATGGCGATGACGAGCAAATATTAGCGGGTAAAGTCGGTGAAGAGCTAACTAATGGTAAGTTTAGCTTAACAATACGCAGCTTAAATGCTCGTCCAGGCACAGAGTTTTTATTGAGTCGTAAAGATCGTCTTAACACAATTTTAGACCTACAAACGGCAATTGGTGCAAGCGAGAAAGGAAAAGATTCAGGAATAATTGATTTAAGCTTACAAAGCACTAAACCAAATTACGCCGAAACTGTGCTTAACAAAGTCGCAGCTATATATGTACGCCGTAATGTAGAGCGTAGTAGTGCAGAAGCACAAAAGTCGCTTGAGTTTTTAGAGGTGCAGCTCCCTGAAATTAAAAAGCAATTAGAGCATGCAGAGCAGCGCTTTAACGACTATCAAATAAAACGCCAAACTATAAATATAACGCTAGAAACCCAAGGCATATTAGAGCAAGTGGTACTGCTAGAAACAAAGCTACAAGAGCTTGAGCTTAAACGTTTAGAAGTGGGTCGTAAATTTAAAAAAGACCATCCAACATATCAGGGCATTATTGAGCAAATTGCAGCGGTTAATAAACAAAAGCAACAGTTTATTGGTGAAGTAGGTGGCTTACCCGAAACGCAACAAGAGCTACTACGCTTAAAGCGTGATGTAGAAGTAAGTAACCAAATTTATACATTGCTACTAGGTAAAGCCCAAGAACTAGATATCGTTCGTGCAGGCACGGTAGGTAATGTACGTATAATCGATTACGCTGAGGTTAATACCAGTAAACCAGTAAAACCTAAAAAAGCGCTAATAGTAGTAATGGCAACCATGTTAGGTGGGATGCTAAGCGTCGCTATTGTATTAGTACAAAAAGCAATGCACAAAGGCATAGAAGATCCTGCTGAAATAGAAGCACTCGGTATACCTGTTTATGCGAGCGTGCCACATTCAGATCACCAAGAAAAGCTAACCGGCTTTGCAACAAGAGCACGCAAAGGTAAAATACCTAAAGCCAAAACCATATTAGCACTCGACAACCCTGCCGATTTATCAATAGAGGCACTGCGTAGTTTACGCACTAGTTTGCACTTTGCGATGATGGAAGCAAAAAATAATTTAATCGCTATATCAGGCCCAAGCCCAGGTGTAGGTAAATCGTTTATATCGGTTAACTTAGCTACAGTATTAGCACAAAGTGGTAAGAAAGTACTCATAATTGATGCTGATATGCGCAAAGGCTACTTACAAACACAATTTAATATAACTGCCGAAAATGGCCTAAGTGATTATTTGTCGGGGCGTTTAAATTTAAGTGAAGTGACTCACGACACTAAAGTAACAGGCCTTGATGTTATTACTCGTGGACAAATACCGCCTAACCCATCAGAGCTACTTATGCACAGCAACTTTAGTAAGTTTGTAGCAGAGGTAAGCGCGCTGTACGACTTAGTAATTATAGATACGCCGCCTATTTTAGCTGTAACAGACCCAGCCATAGTGAGTGCCCATGCCGGTACAACATTATTGGTAACTCGCTTTGGACAAAACCATTTACGCGAAATAGAGCTAACCCGTAACCGTTTTGAGCAAAATGGTATTGATGTAAAAGGCGTGGTATTTAACGGCGTACTTAAAAAAGCCAGCAATGCTTATGGATATTATGGTTACTATAATTATGAATATAAAAGTGATGCATAAATAGAGTGTTTTTTAGTGGCCTATTGGGCACTTTTAAATAAAAGTACAAAAACAAGCAATTACAAAGAGATAGTCTAAATTGACTGTCTCAATTTAGAAAAAAGTGTCTCAGTGCATATAAATAAAGCTGAGATACTAAATTGCGAAAATGCAATTTTTATAATGACAAACCGGTAACTTACAATGTGAATGTTGGGATGTTTTACAGCGCAAAATCGTGAATTTTAACTCCCGGCTCACTTCAAATTGAAATATAAACGTAACTAAATTTGGTTACCTTAAAAGCTGAATTTAATTTATTAAAGGATATAAAGTGAAAGTATTAACGGTATTTGGTACTCGCCCTGAAGCTATTAAGATGGCTCCACTGGTTCATGCTCTTGCCGCAGATGAGCGCTTTGAATCAAAATGCTGTGTAACAGCGCAGCATCGTGAAATGCTAGATCAAGTACTTGAACTATTTAAAATTACACCTAATTACGATTTGAACTTAATGAAAGCTGGGCAAACATTACCAGAAATAACCAGCCGTATTTTACTAGAACTCACTCCCGTACTTAAAGAGTTTAAACCCGATGTAGTACTGGTGCATGGTGACACGGCAACAACGTTTGCAGCAAGTTTAGCAGCGTATTACGAACAAATAGCAGTAGGGCATGTTGAGGCAGGTTTACGTACAGGTAATATTTACTCACCTTGGCCAGAAGAAGGCAATCGTAAGTTAACCGGCTCCCTTACAAAATATCATTTAGCACCTACCGAAAACTCTAAAACTAACTTACTTAAAGAAAATGTCGCGGCTGAAACTATATCGGTAACAGGTAATACAGTTATTGATGCGTTATTAATGGTGAAGCAACAAATAGAAAATGACACCGATTTAAGTAATACGTTAGCTGCGCAGTTCCCAATGCTTGATGAAAGCAAAAAACTGATTTTAGTGACGGGCCACCGACGTGAAAGCTTTGGTGGCGGGTTTGAGCGCATTTGTGAGGCGTTAGCGCAAACAGCTAAAGCTCATCCAGATACGCAAATACTGTACCCAGTGCATTTAAACCCAAATGTACAAGAGCCTGTAAAACGTATTTTAAAAGATGTAGATAACGTACATTTAATCGAGCCACAGCAGTACTTGCCATTTGTTTATTTAATGAATCGTTCACATATCATTTTAACTGACTCAGGCGGCATTCAAGAAGAAGCGCCAAGCTTAGGTAAACCAGTATTAGTAATGCGTGATACAACTGAACGTCCTGAAGCAGTAGATGCTGGTACAGTTAGGTTGGTTGGTACAGATGTAGCTAAAATAACTTCAGCATTAAACGAGCTCTTAACTAATGACGAGTCATATAAAACAATGAGCCGCGCTCATAACCCGTATGGTGACGGTGAAGCGTGCCAACGTATTTGCGATATCTTAGCAAAAAATTAAAAACCCAAGGTTTACAATAAACCGCTAGGCCTTGATATTAATTGCTAGCTTATAGAGTAATTAAATTAGAGTTGTAGGCGGGAGTTTAGCTCGCACATTTCAAAAAGGATCACCATGTCATTTAATACGATTTCAGTTGTTGGTTTGGGTTATATTGGCTTACCAACTGCAGCCATGTTCGCATCACGAAAAATAAAAGTAATCGGGGTTGATGTAAATCAACATGCAGTTGACACAATTAATCGCGGTGAAATACATATAGTAGAACCTGATCTAGATATGATTGTTCATGCTGCAGTTACTGAAGGGTATTTAAAAGCGACGACCACTCCTGAACCTGCTGACGCATTTTTAATAGCCGTACCAACACCGTTTAAAAATAACGATTCTGAAATACCTGAGCCTGATTTAAGCTATATCAAAAAAGCCAGTGAAGCTATTGCGCCAGTACTTAAAAAAGGTGATTTAGTTATACTAGAATCAACATCGCCTGTTGGTGCTACAGAGCAAATGGCTGTGTGGTTAGCCGCTGCACGCCCTGACTTAACATTTCCGGGCCCTGAAAGTAGTTATACAGATACAAACATAGATGTAAATGTAGCGCATTGCCCTGAACGTGTGTTACCAGGCCATGTTGTTCGTGAGTTAGTAGAAAACGATCGTGTAATAGGTGGTATTACCGCTAAATGTTCTGCACGGTCTGTTGAGCTTTACAAGACATTTGTACAAGGTGAGTGTGTAATAACAAATGCTCGCACAGCAGAAATGGCAAAGTTAACTGAAAACTCATGTCGCGATGTACAAATTGCATTTGCTAATGAGCTGTCAATTATCTGCGATAAATTAGATATAGACGTGTGGGAGCTTATTTCTCTAGCTAACCGTCATCCACGTATTAATATTTTACAACCTGGCCCGGGAGTTGGTGGACACTGTATCGCAGTAGATCCTTGGTTTATTGTTAGTAAAACCCCTGAACAGGCACAAATGATTCATACTGCTCGTAAAGTAAATGATGCCAAGCCACAGTGGGTAATAAATAAAGTTAAGTTAGCAATTGCTGATTTTTTACAAGCTAACCCAACTAAAACAATGAAAGATGTGACCGTTGCCTGTTATGGTTTGGCTTTTAAACCAGATATCGATGATTTACGAGAAAGCCCTGCATTAAATATAACAAAAAAAATTGCAGCACTGCATTCCGGTACTATCATTGCAGTTGAACCGAATATCAAAGAACTACCAGTCAATATAACAACATTTGAGTTATCTACATTTGATAACGCAAAAGTTAATGCAGACATTCATTTATTATTAGTTGATCATAAAGAATTTAAATTAAATAAAGTCAGCAATGTTTATGTGATTGATACAAAGGGTATTTGGTAATGGAATATAAAAATTTAAGAAAAGTAAGTATTGGTATAGTGGGCCTTGGTTATGTAGGCCTTCCATTAGCAGTTGAATTTGGTAAGAAGTTCCCAGTCTTAGGATTTGATATTAACCAAAAACGTGTTGATGCCTTAACTGCTGGACATGACTCTACACTTGAAGTTAGTGACGCAGAGTTGGCTGATATAAACAACCTAACTTTCTCTTGTAATAAGCAAGACTTAATTGACTGTAATGTTTACATAGTAACGGTACCGACCCCGATAGATGACGGCAACGCGCCTGATTTAACACCACTTCGCAAAGCATCCGAGCTGCTTGGTGAGTTTGTTAAAAAGGGTGATGTTGTTATTTATGAATCGACAGTATACCCAGGTGCAACAGAAGAAGTTTGTTTACCTATTATTGAAAAAGTTTCTGGACTTGTGTTCAATCAAGATTTCTTTGCAGGTTATTCACCAGAGCGCATTAATCCGGGGGATAAAGTTAACACCCTAACAAAAATAATGAAAATCACCTCGGGTTCAACTCCTGAAATAGGCGAGTTTGTAAATAACCTATATGGTTCAATAATTACTGCAGGCACACATTTAGCGGGCTCTATAAAAGTAGCAGAGGCTGCAAAAGTAATTGAAAATACGCAACGTGATTTGAATATTGCAATTATTAATGAGTTTGCAAAAATATTTAATCGTTTAGGTATTGATACTGAAGAGGTGTTAAATGCAGCGGGTACAAAGTGGAACTTCTTAAAGTTTAAGCCAGGTTTAGTGGGCGGACATTGTATCAGTGTTGACCCATACTACTTAACTCATAAAGCACAAGAGGTTGGTTACCGTCCTGAAGTTATTTTAGCGGGTCGTCGGATTAACGATGGTATGGGCGAGTATGTAGCAACTCAGCTCGTTAAAAAAATATCAAGTCAAAAAATACACGTTGATGAAGCAAAAGTGCTCGTACTCGGTTTCACTTTTAAAGGCGATTGTCCAGATGTACGTAATACAAAAATCATCGATATTGTTAAAGAATTAAAAGATTTCAACATGAGTGTTGATGTTTATGACGGCTGGGCAAATCCTGCAGAAGTTGAACATGAATATGGATTATCATTGATTAGCTCGCTTAAAGAAAATCATTATGACGGTATCGTTTTGGCGGTTGACCACAGTGAATTTAAAAAAATGGGCGTTGAGGCTATTCGTAAATTAGGTAAAGACAAACATGTTCTATATGACGTAAAGCATGTGTTTGGCCCTAAAGACTCAGATATTAGATTATAAGAAAGGATTTAACATGAAAAACTTCGCCCTTATCGGTGCTTCTGGTTACATTGCTCCACGTCACTTAAAAGCAATTAAAGCAACAGGTCATAATCTGTTAGTCGCCATGGATATTAATGATTCTGTTGGCATTATGGATAGCCATTTCCCTGACGCCGAATTTTTTACTGAATTTGAAGACTTTACTGCATTTGTTGAAGATTGTGCGATGAAAGGCCAGAAGCTAGATTATATTGCCATTTGTAGCCCTAACTATTTACACGCTCCACACATGAAGTACGCCCTTAAAAATGGCATTGATGTAATTTGTGAAAAGCCACTTGTACTGCATTCAGAAGACATGGATATTCTTAAAGCGTATGAAGTTAAGTACGGTGCAAGAGTAAATTCTATTCTGCAATTAAGACTACATCCTTCAATTATCGCGTTGAAAGAAAAAGTAGCAGCGGCCCCTGCCGGCAAAGTGTTTGATGTTGATTTAACGTATATGACATCTCGCGGTAAATGGTACATGAAATCATGGAAAGGGTTTGACCATAAATCAGGTGGTATCGCGACTAATATCGGGGTGCATTTTTACGATATGCTACATTTCATTTTTGGCGACCTTAAGCACAACGAGGTTCACTTTAAAGATGAAAAAACAGCCAGTGGCTATCTGGAGTATGAGCGCGCATGTGTTAAGTGGTTTCTGTCTATTGATTCTAATAACTTACCTGAAAATGCGGTTAAGGGTGAAAAACTCACTTACCGTAGTATTACCATTAATGATGGAAACAATACCGAAGAGCTTGAGTTCTCTGGTGGGTTTACAGACTTACACACGCAGAGCTATCAAAATATTTTAGCCGGTAATGGTTTTGGTATTGATGAAAACCGCGTTGCAATTGAGACAGTCGAAAAAATCCGCGAAATGCCTTTAGCTCAAGCGGGTAGTAAAGCGCACCCATTACTTTCAAAGGTATTATAACCATGAATTATCATGTGCATGAAAGCGCTATTGTTGATGACGGCGCAAAAATAGGCTCTGACACACGAGTATGGCATTTTGTGCACGTGTGCAGTGGTGCGCAAATTGGTGAATTTTGCTCGTTAGGGCAAAATGTATTTGTCGGTAATAAAGTGACAATCGGTAACAACGTTAAAATACAAAATAACGTATCAGTTTACGATAACGTGCATATTGAAGATGATGTGTTTTGTGGGCCAAGCATGGTATTTACCAATGTATATAACCCGCGCTCATTCATTGAGCGAAAAACAGAATACCGCGACACATTAGTAAGAAAAGGTGCAACGTTGGGCGCTAATTGCACTATTGTGTGTGGTGTTACAGTTGGTGAGTATTCATTAGTTGGCGCGGGTGCAGTTATAAATAAGAATGTACCAGCATTTGCATTAATGGTTGGTGTACCTGCCAAGCAAATCGGTTGGATAAGCAAATATGGCGAACAACTGAGTTTACCATTAACTGGTAATGCAAGTACCACGTGTGAACATACCGGTGAAGAATATGTTTTAGAAGGGAGTGTGTTGTTTATTAAATAACACACATTTTTTAAACATTGCCAATTATTAATTGCAGGCTAGGCTTTAGCCCATATTATAGCCATTAAATCTTTAGTGTTTAATGGCTATAATTTAATAAGCTTATACAAATCAGCAATATTCCCTAATTTAAAGAATTTAAAATGACGATACAATTTATAGATTTAGCTGCGCAATACCAACACTTAAAAACAAAAATAGACGCGCGTATTAAAACAGTGTTAGACCACGGTCACTATATCATGGGGCCAGAAGTGCAAGAGCTTGAAGAAGAGCTTGCAAAGTATGTGGGTGTTAAACATGCGATTACCTGTGGAAATGGCACTGATGCACTTACACTTGCAATGATGGTGCTTGATATTAAACCAGGCGACGCTGTTTTCTGCCCCACTTTTACTTTCTTTGCAACGGCAGAAGTTATCGCGTTTGAAGGTGCGACACCAGTGTTTGTGGATTCAGATGAGGCAACATTTAACATTTGCCCAATTGACCTAGAAAAACGAATTCAAGCAACAATTGCGGAAGGTAAATTAACCCCTAAAGCAATTATTGCGGTCGATTTATTTGGCTTGCCAGCTAACTATCCAGAAATTCAAAAAATTGCAGATAAGTACAATCTAAAATTGGTTGAAGATGCAGCGCAAGGGTTTGGTGGCAGCATTGAAGGAAAGCGTGCAGGTAGTTTTGGTGATATAGCCACAACTAGTTTTTTCCCAGCAAAACCACTGGGTTGTTACGGCGATGGCGGTGCAATATTTACAAATAATGACGAATATGCAGAGTTACTAAAATCGTACCGCGTCCACGGCAAGGGAAAAGATAAATACGATAACGTACGCATAGGCATGAATAGTCGTTTAGATACAATTCAAGCAGCAATACTGCTTGAAAAGCTAGCTGAGTTTCCGACAGAGCTTATTAATCGCAATAAAGCGGCGGATAACTATGAGAAAGCTCTATCAGCTAAGTATCAAACACCAAAAGTGCCAGGAGGCTATGTAAGTTCATGGGCACAATACACCTTGGTATCAGAAAACCGTGATGCAGATATGGCTGCTTATAAAGTGCAAGGTATACCAAGCATGATTTATTATGGGATCTGTATGCATGAGCAGGCAGCTTTTAATTATTTAGGCTATAAACAAGAGGACTTTCCGGTTGCAGGTAGGTTAGCAGGATCTGTATTTAGTTTGCCAATGCATGGGTATATAAAATGAGTAATTTAAAAATTTTAGTAACTGGCGGGGCGGGTTTTATTGGTTCAGCAGTAGTTCGTTATATTATTGAAAATACTCAAAACTCAGTTATTAACCTAGATAAGCTTACTTATGCTGGGAATTTAGAGTCATTAAAGTTTATAGATAACAATGAACGCTATGTATTTGAGCAAGTTGATATTTGTAGTAGGGAAGAATTAGATCGTGTATTTAAAACTCATCAACCCGATGTTGTAATGCATTTGGCGGCAGAAAGCCACGTAGATCGTTCTATTACTGGCCCCGCAGAATTTATACAAACTAATATTGTTGGTACCTATAACCTTTTAGAAGCTGCCCGGGAGTACTGGAATACTCTTGAAGAAAATGAAAAGCAAGTATTTAGGTTCCACCACATCTCTACTGACGAAGTTTATGGGGATTTACCACATCCTGATGAGCAAGAAGGTGATCTTCCTTTGTTCACAGAGAAAACACCATATGCACCCAGTAGCCCTTATTCAGCAAGTAAAGCATCAAGTGATCATTTAGTCCGTGCATGGTTACGTACTTATGGTTTCCCAACAATTATTACTAATTGCTCAAATAACTACGGGCCTTATCATTTCCCTGAAAAGCTAATTCCTCTAGTAATTTTAAATGCACTTGAAGGCAAGGAGTTACCTATTTATGGTAAAGGTGACCAAATACGTGATTGGCTTTATGTAGATGATCATGCTCGTGCGCTATACAAAGTTGCTACCGAAGGTCAAGTTGGTGAAACTTACAATATTGGTGGCCATAATGAAAAACAAAATATTGAAGTTGTGGAAACTATTTGCACTATTTTAGATGAGTTGGTACCTAAAGAAACAAAGTACTCTGAACAAATAACATTTGTAACTGACCGTCCAGGGCATGATCGACGTTACGCAATAAACTCTTCAAAAATGAGTAAAGAACTTAATTGGACACCTGTTGAGACTTTTGAAACAGGTTTGCGTAAAACAGTGCAATGGTATCTCGATAACAAAAAGTGGTGCCAGAACGTTCAAGACGGTTCATATCAGCGTGAGCGTCTTGGTAAAATAGAATAAATAGTATAGGAGAGTAAAAATGAAAGGAATTATACTTGCAGGAGGGTCTGGAACGCGGCTTTACCCAGTCACTATAGGTGTTTCTAAGCAATTACTACCTGTTTATGATAAACCGATGGTGTACTACCCACTTTCAATATTAATGTTGGCCGGTATCAATGAAGTTCTAGTTATTACCACTTTAGAGGATAATGACTCATTTAAAAGGTTGTTAGGTGACGGCTCTCAGTTTGGTATTCAAATTGAATACGCTATCCAAGAAAGTCCGGATGGGTTAGCTCAAGCCTTTATCATAGGCGATAGTTTTATTGGAGATGATAATGTTTGTTTAGTTTTAGGTGATAATATATTTTACGGGCAAGCGTTTTCGCCCAAGCTTAAAAGTGCTTTGCAGAACGTAAAAGAAGGCAAAGGAGCTACAGTTTTTGGCTATGAAGTACAAGATCCTGAGAGGTTTGGTGTTGTTGAATTTGATGATAATAAGAAAGCAATTTCATTAGAAGAAAAACCGGTAAAACCAAAATCTAATTTTGCAGTCACTGGATTGTATTTTTACGATAATACTGTAATTGAAAAAGCAAAGGCAGTTAAGCCTTCGGCTAGAGGTGAGCTAGAAATAACCTGTATAAATGAAATGTATCTTGAGTCCGGTGCTTTGAACGTAGAGATACTTGGTAGAGGATTTTCTTGGCTTGATACCGGAACACACGAAAGTTTGTTAGAGGCTGCACAATTTGTAGAGACAATTGAAAGAATGCAAGGTTATAAAATTGCATGCTTAGAGGAAATAGCTTTTAATAACGGCTGGTTGTCTGTAGAGAAGCTAAGAAAGGCAGCTGAGCGAATGAAGAAAAATGGTTATGGAATGTACCTTGCTAAGTTATTAGAATAATGAGGATATTTCATTTGGTGCCTGAGAGTACCTTTTTTAATAGTTTTTCGAAGTTGATAGAAAACCATTTTTTACCTAAAGAACATTATTTTTGGACTTTTGGGAAGGTTATTAAAAGTAATTTCCCAAAAGGCTCGAAAGGTTTTAAATATACTGGTGGTATTTTAAAGTTTTTAAATGGCCTAGCTGTTTTTATTTATTACTCTAATAAAGCAGATAAAATAGTTATTCATGGTCTCTTCCGGAATGAGTTTACTTTGCTACTCCTACTTATGCCTTGGCTTCACAAAAGATGCCATTGGGTTATCTGGGGAGGGGATCTATATTCTTATACTAAAGAAACTAGCTTCATCCGGGTTGTAAAGACCCTTTTGATATCTAGAATTGGGTATTTATTAACATATCTGCCTGAAGATCTAGAAAAAGCTAGAAAATGGTATAAAGCGAAGGGGAAACATTATGAATGTTTAATGTATGAAAGTAATGTCTTTGTAGATAATTCAACGGATATAAAATCATGTTCCACAAATAAAAAAATTCTAGTGGGTAACTCTTCAGATCCATCTAATAACCACAGCGAAATATTTGAATTTCTAGCTAGGTTTGAAGATATTCGTTTATATATACCTCTGACATATGGTTGTAGAAAAAATGCATTATATATCAGAGATCTTGCCATTAGAAAGTTTCAAAAATCTGCTATTCCTATTATGGATAACATGCCCTATGAAGAGTACTTGGCTTTACTTGCTGATATAGAGTTTGCTATTTTTTACCACCCGAGACAACAAGCAATGGGTAATACAATTAACCTATTGGGCCTCGGTAAAAAAGTCTTTTTACGCAAAGGTACATCTCAGTGGCAATTATTTGAAATGTTAGGAATAAAAACGTATGACGCAGAGAGCATAGAACTTAATATTTCACAAGAGGATGCTAAGCTATTGTCCGAGAATAGAGTGAAAGTTAGTGAATATTTTTCAAAAGACAAACTTATAGAACAGTACAGAGCTATATTTAATGAAAACCGTTGATTTATATCTCCTAGGTGAGAAGGGGCTATGTGTACTTGCAAGCATCCTTTCTAATCAGGTTCGTTGTAATATAACAGTTGTTATAGGCACAGACAAAGGCATCAAGAATGACTACTCAAGTGAGATAGAGGCGTTGTGCCTTGAGAAGGGAGTCAATTATTTCTTTCGAGGGATTGAATCATTACATGGAGAGTACTCTATAGCTGTTGGTTGGAGGTGGTTGATAAATAGACAGAACTTAATTGTGTTGCACGATTCAATACTTCCAAAATACAGAGGTTTCTCTCCATTAGTAAATATGTTGATAAATGGGGAGAAAAATATAGGTGTCACCGCATTACATGCCTCTGAAAAATACGATGAAGGTGATATTATTGGAGTTGCTGTCAGAAGTGTAAATTATCCCATTAAGATCAGAGACGCAATTAAATTGATTTCAGGTGCTTATGTTGAAGTTGTATTAAATATTTTAAATAAAATTAATACCGAGCTGCCTTTAACCAGAATATGTCAAGAGCATAGCGCTGCAACTTACAGCTTGTGGAGAGATGCAGATGATTACTTTATAGACTGGAATTTAAATGCATCAATTATAAAAAGATTCATAGATGCTGTTGGGTATCCATATGATGGTGCTAAAGCAAAAGTTAAAGGGGAAATAGTTGAGGTAATAGAAGCTGAAGAGGTAAATGATGTATTTGTGGAAAGTCGCAGCTCTCATATAGGTAAAGTAATATTTAAAGAAAACGGTTTTCCGGTTGTAATCTGCAAAAGTGGCTTACTAAAAATTAAAATACTAAGAAATGAGCTTAGTGAAGATATTATTCCTATTTTAGGATTTAGGGTGAGGTTTGAGTAGAAATGAATATACCTTTTAATATGCCTCCTGTGACTGGGGATGAACTTAAATATATAGAAACAGCAATTTCTGCTGGGGAACTCTGTGGAGGAGGTCGCTTCTCTAAACGTTGTCAAAGTTGGTTTGAATCTAAAACAAAAACTAAGAAAGCTTTAATGACACCATCATGTACCGCAGCACTTGAAATGGCTGCAATTTTAATAGATGTACAGCCAGGTGACGAAGTTATTATGCCTAGTTATACGTTTGTTAGTTCTTCAAATGCCTTTGTACTTAGAGGCGCCAAAATAGTTTTTGTTGATATCAGGCCTGATACAATGAATATTGATGAGCAGAAAATAGAATTAGCCATAACAACCAAAACTAAGGCTATAGTAGCGGTACATTATGCCGGTGTTGCATGTGAAATGGATAGAATTATGCAGATAGCAAATGAGTTTGGTATCTATGTTATTGAAGATGCAGCACAGGGAGTGATGGCAGATTATAAGGGGAGAGCTTTAGGATCTATAGGACACTTAGGTTGCTACAGCTTCCATGAAACTAAAAACTATACAAGCGGCGGTGAAGGAGGCCTTTTACTTATCAACGATGAGCAGTTTGTTGAGAGAGCTGAAATAATTAGAGAGAAAGGGACAAACCGTAGTTTATTTTTTCGAGGCATGGTAGATAAGTATAGTTGGGTAGATATAGGAAGTAGTTTTTTACCTTCAGAAATACAATCTGCTTATTTACACGCGCAATTACAACATGCGGATACCATAAATGAAGATAGGTTGCAGAGCTGGAATTATTACTATAACAACTTATGTAGTTTAGTCGAGGTTGAGTTGCCAGTTGTACCTCCAGATTGTAACCATAATGCGCATATGTTTTATATAAAATTAGAGTCTCTAGAAGAGAGAAATAAATTAATAGCATTTTTAAAAGATAATGGCGTAAGTTCGGCTTTTCATTATATTCCTTTACACAGTTCAGAAGCTGGAAAATTATATTCTAGGTTTCATGGTCAAGATGAATTTACAACAATAGAAAGTGAAAGGTTACTGAGGCTACCACTTTGGTACAAACTAACAGATATGGAGAAAGATAAGGTTATTGACTCTGTAATTAGCTATTTTAAAATATGAAATTGAATTCAAGTTTACTTTTAGCCTCTTCTCAGATATTAACAGCTGTATTGGGAGTGTTGACACTTCCTTTACTCACTTTCTTTTTGGAACCATCTGGAGTAGGTCGATTCTCATTAATTCAGTCTATAATTGCAATTTCTACTATGACATTTGCTTTAGGATTCGAACAAGCGTTTTTTAAATTTTACAAGGATAGTAGTAGTATAATTAGCTTTTCCTTACCTATATTAATATCAAGCATTATTTCTTCTTCGCTTTTAGTTATCGTGTTATTTTTTTTCGGTAATGGGCTAGGCTTTGATAGTATCGCTTCGATATTTACTATAGCTTTAGTCTGCTTAATGTTCTCATATAATAGAATTTTTAATCTTCATTTTAGGTTAAAATTAAAAAGCCTTTTATTTTTTATTATGTCTGTATCACAAAAGATAATATTACTAATAAGTGCTTCATTTATTTATACGAATGATTATTTAAGCTATGCAGATCCAATTATTATATTTTTAATTTCAGGTTTTTTTTGTTTTTTATTGGCACTAATACTGGATAGCGAAAATATTGTATTTTTTAAATTTAAATTATTCTATATTGATTTTCAAGAAATAAAAAAACATTTAGCTTTTGGTTTTCCACTTTTCATATCAGCCTTACTTTTTTGGTTATTATTCACAGTTGATAAGCTAATGATTGCTAAATTAGTTGATATGGAGTCACTTGGTTTTTACTCGGTAATTATGGCTTTTTCAGCATCTGGACTATTACTTCAATCAATATTTAATACAGTGTACCTCAGGAAACTGTATTGTTTGAAAAAAGATGATTTAAAGCTTTTCGTTAAAAAAGTTTTCTGCTGTTATCTTGACATTGTTGTTTTATTTTATTTTATTTTTATAGTTATAGCATACTTTGCATTTTTAGCAATGCCAGAAGAGTATTCGATTTACACCCACTTTATACCGTTATCTGTTTTGTATTCTTTGATTTATGCTCTTTCAGATTTTGCTTCGGTATCATTTAGTATTTACAACAGAACACACATTGGTATGATAATTATGTCACTTCAAGTGATATTCATAGTGGCTATGTTTTCATATTTTTTACCATTGTATGGTTTACAATCGGCTTTTTTTATATTGTCATTTTCTTTCTTGCTGTCCCACATCGCCAGAGTGATCTTTGCTTCTAGGTTTGAGGGATTTGAATCCCAGAAGGCTTCTATTTTTTATGTTTTGATTTTATGTATACACTCTGTATCTGTAATTTTAATTAGTAATCCAGTTTATTATCTTACTTCATCTCTTGTATCCTTTTCCATATACTGTTGGTATTCAGTTTCGAGAAGACAGCTTATAAAAAATATAAAGGAGTCTTTGTAAATATGATGCACTAAGGATAGTAATTTCCTTTATAACTTGTCTAAATTGATTAAGCTATTCCAAATAGAGGGATTAATTCTTAGGTTGAGAGGAAGAAAGCACTAGGCCTACTAAGGTACTTTTGCTATAGCTACTGAGTATTAACTATTGAAGACTAATGATTTTTTTGAGGTTGTAGTTACAATGCGAATATAGAAGTGGTTCTATGTAAAAGCTGTGATATTACGCATAATTACCTTCCTCGTTATCACAGTTTCATCCTTAATTTTCGAACAATAGGAAAACTGCTTTTAAGAAAATTGTTGGATATAGAGAGCAATAATAATTGGAGAATCATACTTAGATATGAAAAAAATAACTTACTTGTCACTAGAAAAGAATGTTTTAATAAATGGAATCGGGGGAGCATCCCATATTAAGGGAGTGATTTCTACCCTATTAATTCATTATAATGTCACGTATATGGGGCATGCAACCCACTTTTTGAAAGGGTTGTACGATAACCTTTCATTTCAAGAGTGTGGAAGGCGTTTCTATTGGGATGTATTAAAAGCAATATTTACTGATAATGAAACAGACGTATTTCTGATACGTAAAACATTAGTTGGTATGTATTTATTAATTCCTATAATTCTTTTGAAAAAAATAATACGACCAAAACAGGTTTTTATATTAGAATTTAATGGAATTTCTGGCGACTATAGTGGTAAGTCTATCGCATTTTCACGAGTGATGTTATTTTTTAATGCACTGCCGTTGATATTTTACGACGGTGTTTATTGCGTATTAGATGATATTGCTAACAGATTAAAGTCTGTTTATAACTCGAGGAAAATTTTCGTTTGTCCTAATGGTGGGCCTAAACAATCTAAAAAAATGCCAAATATAACAACTTGTGAAAGAGTTAACTTAATCTATTATGGTTCAGATTTAGCACACTACCATCTGCATTGGTGTGCCTCTAAAGTAGATGAATATAATAAAGAAACTTCAGCAGACGTACGTCTTATTTTGGTTGGCCCATATAATGAAAATGTTATTGCTGATTGTGTAAAAAAAGTAAGCGCACGACCAGCTAAGGAATTTCAGTCTTTTGTAGCTAGCTTAGACGGTAAAGTTTTTGGTTTAGTTCCACTTAATTTGTCTGAAAGTTCAAATACAATTGAGCCCATAAAAACTTTTGATTATCTCAGTGCTAACTTACCAATTATACACTCTAGCGCATGTCTAAATGGATTCGATTCAGCCAAAGTTTGTTTCATGTATAAACCTGATAAACCAGACAGTTTTTCAAAGTTATTAAATGAAATAACGGCGCTCACTCCACTAGAGGTAAAAAAGTTGTATAAGAGTGTATTTCAAGAATACACAGCATACACTTGGCCTAATAGGCTTAAGAAACTAGTTGAGGTAATTGATCATGAAGATAAAAAGCGCAGTTGAAAAGTTAACTTTAACTCTTGTTTTTTTTCCTTTTGTTGGGTTCTTACATGGTATAGACATACAACCCACTGCGTTACTTGCACTTGCTGGCTTTTGTTTTTGTTTTGTCAGGTCGTATAGCTATCAAGGAGTCATAGCATTACTTATTAGTCTGATCTCTATGCTTTCAGTAAGTTTGTATCATGGTGATTCTTTCACTAAGGCGCATGCTGTATTTATTGCAAGTATGGCAACTATATTTTTTATGTACTCAATCATAAAAAGTGGAGGTTTTCTTATTTCTAATCGGTTTGTTAGGAATGTGATTTTAGTATATTTATCTATTGCATTTGTCCAGGTTTTTGTTCCTGACTTTTTAGAGTTTTTAATTTCGAGGCAAAACAGTGAGTTGCTAATTGAGTCCGGTAGGGGAGTAAAATCATTAACCTCAGAGCCTTCTGTTTTTGGCACAATATTGATATTTTTAAATTTATTATTTATTTATACATATACAGAAGAAAAAAATAGATCCCTTGAAAGGTCACACCTACTCAGGCTGATCGCAATAAGCTTAGGTTTACTTGTATTCAGTGTAATGTTGATTCAGTCATTCTTTGCCTTTTTTCTCCATTTGTTGACGCTTTCAACTCTGGTATTTTTTATTCGTAAAAGGTATTTTTTGTTACTTTTATTTCTGGGTCTGTTACTTTTTACATTTATTACCACTTTGGCTATGGGTGGCGGCCGGTTTTTTGTAATACTTGATCTGATAATGACTAACCCAGAGTACTTGTTGACGCAAGGAGCTATGGCAAGAGTTTTGAATATTCCAATCTCTATAATTGCGTCATTACAAAATGGTTTTTTAGGTGTTGGCTTTGATGTAAATAGTGCTGTTGAAGTTTCTTTATTTAAAGGTGCTTACAATGTATATATTATGGACCGTAATTTAGGTGGATTTATAGAATTTTATCTAAAGTTAGGACTTGCATCGATTCCTCTTTTTTTTATTCTATTCTTAACTTTTTATAAGTTATGTAGTTATTCGGTGATGATAAAAAACCGCATTGTAAGTATAGGTACTGCCGCAGCTATTTCTATAGGCGTTATTATTTTGAACAACGGTACTATGGTATCTCCTATCATTTGGTTTACTTTGTTCTATTTTTGCTATTCAACGTCGCCAATAACTACAACTAAGAAGGGGAATCCCTATGAAAAATAAGAAAGTATTCAACGTAAAACTCTCTATTGTTGTTAAAAATGGTGGGATTACCATATTACGTTACAGCTAGCCCGCTCCTAGGTTATTTGAAGCATGCCTAAAATGTGTTGCCTATATTAGAGCTATGTAGTAGAAGCAACGTGGAGGAATTTAATGGTCATATGGGCTTCTATTTGATGATTCTAATGAAAGTGTTTGAATATTAAACCGACGTTTAAATATGTGTATGTTGAAGAACGACTCAAGAACGAAGCTATTTAATAGACCAGAACTAAAAGTGCTTCGCTTCTGAATGAAACTCTAGGCATATGTAGTAATTAGTACAAATAAAATGAATAATTAATTAGGCTATCGACGGTGAAATGTTTTATCGGTATGCCCAAACTATAAGGTGAAAACCTAAATATAGTAGAGTTGTTATTGGGTTTAATTCATGCAAGCATAATTTGTGAGGCTTATTTTTTATATTTTTACAATGTCAAAGACTGCAAATGGAATCATAAGAGTTTATTGTGGCATTGACGCTTAAGTGGAGATAAATCTGAGCCTTAATAGGTCACTGAATTTTATACATGATGTATTACCGTGGTACTGTTGTTTGTTTAATGCAATTGACGATTTCTTTAGTGAAGTGGCTAACATTTAAAAATGACTTATCATATGTTGATGAGCGTGTAATCCGCTCTTTAAGTCAGGTTATAGACTAATACAGATAAGTATGGAGCCATTAAGTGTGACAATGGTTCTGATATATTAGCTATAAGCAGGCAGGCTAAGTATCATATAATAATATGCATTACCTTACGATTTATTCAAACCGGTAACCCGCACGAAAATACTTATGTAGAGTGGTTTAATCGTACGACGAAATATAGCAAGGTATGCCATTTAATTAACGTGACATTGGCGGGTTATTAGAAAGAATTCAAGATTGATTATGGACTTATATCAATGAGCGACTCAACACATTGTTAATGTAGTGCAATATAGATGTGAAAAGTAAAGTTATAACAAAGGAGTAGGTTTCACTAATAGCCTTTATTGAAAGTTGGATGGATCCTGGATAGTTTATTAAAATTAAAAGGTTTGTAAATGTGTGGAATTAGCTTTTATTATAGTCAAAAAACAAAATTTACAAATAAATTAATTAATAGCTTAGAGCTTACTAAGCATAGAGGCCCAGATGCATCTGGGTATTATGAATCACAGGTTTGTGATGCATTTATCGGTTTAGGACACAACCGTTTAAGCATTATAGACTTATCTGACGCCGGAAGTCAGCCGATGCATGATGACCTTGAGGTATCGTTAATTTTTAATGGTGAGATTTATAATCATCATGATTTACGGGCTTTTCTAAATGAAAAAGGTTACATTTTTAAAGGGAATTCAGATACTGAGGTGATTTTAAAGCTTTTCATTGAGTTAGGAACAAAAGCATTTTCAATGTTAGAAGGGATGTTTAGTGTTGTTATATTAGATAATAAAGAAAAAAAACTACACATAGCACGTGATTCTATAGGAGTAAAACCACTTTATATTACTCAAACAGAGCAAGGCTTTTTTGGTAGCTCTGAAATTAAGGGGCTTAAGCCATTTATCGGAGAAGCTCTTGTAATTGATGAAAGTGATGTTTATGAATTTTTTAATACAGGCTTTTTATATGAACCAGCTACAGGCTACAAAAATATAAAAAAACTAATGCCGGGGAATATCTTAACTATTGATATATTAACTGCAGAAAAAACTCTTTGTAGTTTTAAAGCATTATCAGATTATAACAATAATTTATCTTTTAAGGATAAGTTAGAAAAAGCTATATCAAATCAACTCGTTTCTGACGTGCCTTTGGGAGTCTTCTTTAGTGGTGGGGCTGATTCCAGTATTATTGCTAGTATGTCAGGCAGTTCAGATCTTTTCTTTGCTGAGTTTGCTTCTGATTCCAGTTCTGACGTTGATAAGAAATATTCAAAGTTAATCGCAGAGTACTTGGATAAGAAAATGGTTACTTATCAGTTTTCTGATGATAATTTGAGTGCTGAAGATTTAATTAAGCAAGTTAAATTTGTCGCTGAGAATACAGAAGAGTTAATATCAGATTATACATTTCTGGCGACGTACCAACTCTCAAAAGCTTCTAGTGACAGCGGCTATAAAGTTATGTTAAGTGGAATGGGAGGGGATGAGGCTTTTGCTGGTTATCCCAGATATCATGTTTTATCTAAGCATAAAACATTTAAATTTCTTTCTCCTTTATTGAAGCTTTTATTACGATTCAAATTGTTCCCTAAATATTTGGATAAGAAATTTTCAAGGCTAGTGTCCTACTCCTCAGAAGATAATTGGGGTGTGGCTTATTCTCGCTTACTAGGATACTTCAGTAGGAATGAGTTAAAGCAGTTATTTGGGGAAAAGGAAGAAAGTTACTTTAAATCTTACAGCAACCGACTAGAGAAGTTAATGGAAGGCTTTATTGGGGATACCCGAGATAAAGTCAAAATGGGGCAATATATGGATCGATTTGATTTTTTGCCTCACAACCTTATGGTGTCTGATAAGGCTAGTATGTTGGCTAGTATAGAGTTGCGTGTGCCTTTATTGGATGAGGCATTAGTTGCTCATGGTTTCGGCGAAAGGTCTGCAAATCTAATTGATTCCAAAAATACAAAAAAGCCTCTTAAAGAGCTTTTAAAGGATTGTTTACCTCGATATCTAATAGATCGTCCAAAAACAGGCTTTAACCCTCCACTGGATACATTAATTAATAACATAGGTAAAGAGCGTTTAAAAGTTGAATTAAAGGGTATCGAGCCCTTTGTAAGTGAAGATTTTGGCTTGCTTTTGATTGATGCTCACTTTTCAAAACTTGAGAATAATTCATATAAAATCTGGCAGTTACTGTATTTCAAGTATTGGCTAGCAGGTTTGAAATCATGATAATAGGCATTACACAGAGCATGTTATTGAAGGAAATTAAAAAAATATACTACACAGTAAAACCACTTCGCTTTGAACAGATATGGTTTCGCCTTTTCTATAGTGTTAAGAAGCCTAATGTCCAACAAGTTTCTAACGATGGCTTGGAGTCGTTTTCTTGGGGATGGAGTGGTCCTACAATTTTTCAGCAAAGCTTGTTCGATAAAAATAATGTTATTTATTTGTCTTTGGAAGGTAGAGTCGTCAACCCCTCGAGTTGGAATGATCCTACGAAAAGCAAGCTTTGGTTATATAACCTCCACTACTTTGACGATTTAAGTTCTATTACTTATCAAGAAAGAGAAAAACAGCACTACGGTTTCATAAACCGTTGGATAGAAGAAAACCCACCTTGCCTAGGTAATGGGTGGGAGCCATACCCTCTATCACTTAGGTTAGTTAATTGGGTTAAATGGTTTAGTAAAAAAGAAACTGTTGAGCAAAAGCACTTAATTAGCATAGCGCAACAAGCTAGTGGACTATCTCAGCAGCTTGAATACCATATTTTAGGGAATCACTTATTTGCAAACGCTAAAGCTTTAACTTTTGTAGGGGTTTTTTTAAAAGGTAAAGATGCTAATAACTTTTTAAACTTAGGTTTAAAGTTATTAGATAGGGAGATTAAAGAGCAATTTTTAGCTGATGGGGCTCACTTTGAACTATCCCCTATGTACCATGAAATATTACTTTGGGATTTACTAGAGCTGATTGATTTAGCTAAAACTAGCCAAAATTCACAACTATTAGAACGATTAGACAGTTGGGAGTTAGTAGCAGTAAAAGCACTTCAATGGCTAGGTTCGATGGTTCATCCTGATGGCGAAGTAAGCTTTTTTAACGATGCGGCAATTGGCATCGCGGCAAGCCCAGCTGAAATTTTCAACTATGCAAATAAGTTAGGTATTAAGTATAAAATATCATTAAATTTACTCACTACAAATCATGGTAGTGGTTATAGTCGTGTACAAAATGAAAATTATACTCTTTTATTTGATCACGCAAACGTTGGACCTGACTATTTACCTGGCCACGCTCATGCAGATAGCCTGAGCTTTGAACTATCTGTTGGCTTGCAACGTGTTTTTGTAAATTCAGGAACGTCGCTTTATGGTGTGAGTAAAGAGCGCTTAAGGCAGCGAGAGACTGCAGCACACAATACAGTGGTTGTTAATGGGCAAAGTTCTTCAGAGGTTTGGTCTGGCTTTCGTGTTGCTCGTAGAGCATACACAAAGCTTTTGAAAGCAGAAGAAAACTCTAATAACGTAATTTTATCAGCAAGTCATAATGGATATGAGCGACTAAAACCAAAAGTAACTCATACACGCACAATAAATGCATCAACAGATTCTTTTATTATTACAGATGAGCTGACTATTAAAACAGAAGCAGAGTTTAACTTGCATGTACACCCAGATGTCGAGGTAAAGCAACTTGATGAAACAAGTTTAGAGTTAAAGCTAGTAAACAAAACTAAGTTAATTTTAACCAGCTCTCAAACTTGTTTGATTAGACAGAGCACTTGGCACCCTGAATTTGGTAAATCTATTCCAAATTATAAAATTATCATACCATTCGCTAATGGTAAGTTAACAACAGAAATAAAGATTACAAAGGAATAGCTTTGAAAGTATTGGTACTCTCATTTTATTATGCTCCCGATTTGTGTGCTGGTTCATTTAGAACAACAGCTTTGATTGAACAGTTGAAACAACAACCAAATGCAGAGGTTGAAGTTATTACAACAATGCCAAACCGGTATGCAAGCTTCGAAGCTAGTGCAAAGGAATTTGAACATACTGACAATGTAACAGTTAGGCGAATAGTTTTACCTTCGCATAAGAGTGGTATGCTTGATCAAATCAAGTCTTTCGCTTCATTCTATAAGCAGGCTAACAAGCTTATAAGTGGTAAAAAGTATGATTTAGTTTTTGCAACAAGTTCTCGTTTATTTACAGCTTTTTTAGGAGCGAGAATTGCAAAACGGATCAATGCACCTCTCTATTTAGATATACGTGATATTTTTGTTGATACACTAAACGATGTGTTAAGCCCAAAACTTATTTTTTTGCTAAAACCTATTTTGACATTAATTGAAAATTATACCTTTTCAGCGGCTCAGCATATTAATTTAGTATCAAAAGGGTTTGAAGGCTATTTTGTTAATCGGTTTAAAAGTGCAAATTATTCATGGTTTACAAATGGCATAGATAAAGAATTTTTAAACACTAAAGCGCCTGTTGAACCAAAACTAAGTGAAGCAGTACCTTTAACGGTATTATATGCTGGAAATATTGGTGAAGGTCAGGGCTTGAATACAATTATACCTGAGTTAGCTACGCTCGCTGGCGTTAAATATCAGTTTAAAGTGATTGGCGATGGAGGCAGAAAAGCAGCTTTGATTGAAGCAAGTCAAGGTATTGCTAATATATCATTTCATCCGCCTGTAAATCGTGAGCAGTTAATCAAAGAGTACTTAAATGCCGATATTTTATTTTTACATTTAAATGATTATCCTGCATTTGAAAAAGTTTTACCTTCAAAAATATTTGAATATGCAGCGGTTGGAAAACCAATTTTGGCCGGAGTCAGCGGTTATGCTGCTGAATTTATCAATAAAGAAATTGATAACGCTGAGGTATTTTATCCAAGTAATCACCAACAAGCAGCTACCGCTCTTGCCACATTAAAGCTTGGTCAAACGAATCGAGATAACTTTATAAGTAAATATACGCGTACTAATATCATGAATGAAATGGCAAACTCGATTGTTAGTAATGGTGATATAAAATGAAGCGGTTGCTAGTAACGGGCTATTCTGGCTTTGTTGGCAAAATATTAGTTTCGCAATTGAATGATAATTATCAATTAAACTTACTAGGAAGAAAGCCATCTAATTTAGGCTGTGTTTATACGCATAGTATAGATTCAAAATCATCTTACGCAGATGCTTTGGGTAATGTTGATGTGGTTGTGCATTGTGCAGCAAGAGTTCATATTATGGATGATGTTGCTAATGACTCTCTAAATGAGTTTAGAGCTGTAAACACTCTCGGAACACTTAATTTAGCAAAACAAGCAGCTCAGGCTGGTGTTAAGCGCTTTATCTTTTTAAGTACCATCAAAGTTAATGGTGAAAGTACAAGTGGTAAAGCTCCTTTCACTGCAAGCGATAACGCGGCTGCAGAAGATCCTTACGGCATCTCGAAAGCAGAGGCGGAACAGCAATTGTTGGAACTTGGAAAGCAAACAGGTATGGAGATTGTGATTATTCGCCCACCATTAATATACGGTGAAGGGGTAAAAGCAAATTTTGCATCATTGATGCGTTTTGTTGGTAAAGGATTACCATTGCCTTTTAGAGCTATAAAAAATAATAAGCGAAGCTTAGTCTCCGTTTACAACTTGGTTGATTTAATTAAAGTATGTATTGAACATCCAAATGCGGCTAATCAGATATTTTTAGCCTCTGACGACCATGATTTATCAACAGCTGAAATGGTCGCTTTAATGGCTAAGGTACAAGGTAAGAGAAACGCTGCTATACCACTGCCTACTTGGTGCTTTAAATTAGCAGGTAAATTGCTCAATAAAAACGATGTTATTGATAGATTAACCGGCTCGCTCCAATTAGATATTACCCATACAAAAAATACGCTTAATTGGACGCCTCCATACTCAGTTGAGCATGGTTTTAAATTGGCTGTAAAAGAGCTTTAATAGAATAATTATTGGATATATAAATGATACGTTTACTCGATTTTTTGTTTTCACTATTTGGCTTGTTGTTTGCAATGCCATTTTTAGTAATTTTATACATTATTGGTTTATTTGATACCGGCTCTCCTATATTCATGCAGGAGCGTGTTGGCCGCAATAAAAAGCCATTCACATTAGTTAAGTTTAGAACTATGAGTGTTAATACAGCATCGGTAGCAAGCCACTTAGCCAGTACTGCGTCAATAACGCCTTTTGGTGGTTTTTTACGTAAAACGAAGCTTGATGAATTGCCTCAACTGTGGAATGTGCTAAAAGGTGAAATGAGTTTAGTAGGCCCACGCCCTGGTTTATTCAACCAAGAAGAACTAACGCAAGCGCGTGAAGCTAAAAATGTTTACACTGTTCGTCCTGGTATTACAGGCTTAGCTCAAGTAAACGAAATTGATATGTCTACCCCTGAATTACTTGCTAAAACAGACCGTGAAATGATAGATACGCTAACAATTGGTAATTATTTTAAATATATACTAATGACGGTTACTGGTAGTGGTAGTGGTGACAGGGTTAAATAGCGCTTACTGTTTACAATGTTAGATTAGGCCGATTGTAATATCTATTGGGCCTAAATTTCTGTTGCTTTTAACACATTAATTTAAATACACTATTTCTTGAAGAGTGTCTCACGTGAGACACTCTTGAGACAGTTTTAAGGCATTATTTATTGCACCAATAGTCACATTACTTATATATTTTAACTGTCTCAATCAAGCGCTTAAGCTCTAATGGCTCTACAATAGTGTAACAAATAAATCATTATTTAAGACTAATTACATTAATGATTTTTTTGTTATAGTTATATTATTGTTAACTTCAAACCTCATCATGGGTTATGCCCTTTAATTGAACCGCAAAGGAACGTGTTATGGATAGCTTTATCCGCTCAATTATTAATGCCCCGCGTGCTAAAAAGCGTGTTATTACTTTATGTATCGATTCACTTTTTATAGCAGCCGCCTTTTGGTTGGCGTTAATAGTAAGGCTTGATAGCTTAGAGCCATTAAGTGTTACTAGTAATTGGTTATTATTAATACTTTTAATACCCATTAGTTTATATGCGTTTATTAGCTTGGGCTTGTATCGCGCTGTTTTGCGGTATATGAACTCACAAGCAGTATGGGCCATTATACTCGGTACGCTTATCACTACGGTAAGCTTGGTGTTACTAGCATTTTTTGTTGGTATAGATATACCACGTACAATGCCATTTATTTTTGCTTGGCTATGTTTATTAACCGTAGGTGGTTCACGCATCATAGTGCGCGCACTGATAGGAAGAATGACCACCAGCAACAAAGATGCGGTCATTATTTATGGTGCGGGCTCGTCTGGGCGTCAATTAGCAACGGCTTTAAATGCAGGCCCTGAGTATTTTGTCAGTGCGTTTATTGATGACGACGTGACAAAACATGGCTCTATAGTACAAGGTATACCAGTACGTGCATTTAATGACATACACGAACTAATAAAAAAACGTAAAGCAACCAAAGTGCTGCTTGCTATGCCTAGTGAAACACGTGCAAGGCGCAAAGAAGTACTCGCACAACTTGAGCCATTAACTATTAAAGTGCTTTCGATCCCGGGCATGGCCGATATTGTTGAAGGTAAAGCAAAACTCTCTGAATTTAGAGATGTTGAAATTGAAGATTTACTAGGGCGCGACCCAGTAACTCCTAAAGATGATTTAATGACTGCCAATATAACTGATAAAGTAGTCATGGTTACTGGTGCTGGTGGCTCAATCGGTTCAGAACTGTGTAGACAAATAGTGAAACTCAAACCGACTAAGTTAGTGTTGTTTGAGCGCAGTGAAATCGCCCTTTATTCAATTGAAAAAGAATTGGGTGAATACATAACTAACAACACACTAAATATTCAACTCATCCCCATTATGGGCTCAGTACAACGTGTAAACCGCCTTGAAACGGTAATGAGAACTTTTGGTGTGCAAACCATCTACCACGCCGCTGCTTATAAGCATGTGCCATTAGTTGAGCACAATGTAGTAGAAGGTGTTCGTAATAATGTATTTGGTACCTACTACGCCGCAAAGGCCGCTGTTGAGGCTAACGTAGATACCTTTGTATTGATTTCTACTGATAAAGCCGTACGCCCGACAAATGTAATGGGCGCGACTAAACGTATGGCCGAGCTAGTGTTGCAAGGCTTAGCACAAGAGCAAGGAGCTAAACACCAAACACGTTTTTGTATGGTACGCTTCGGTAATGTGCTTGGCTCAAGTGGATCAGTAGTACCATTATTTCGCCGCCAAATAAAAGAAGGTGGCCCAATAACATTAACTCACCCCGATATTACTCGCTATTTTATGACCATCCCTGAAGCGGCACAGCTTGTAATACAAGCAGGCGCTATGGGCAAGGGCGGTGATGTATTCGTACTTGATATGGGCGACTCGGTAAAAATAAGTGATTTGGCAACCAAAATGGTTAGGCTATCGGGCCTCGAAATTAAAACCGACGATACCCCGCATGGTGATATAGAAATAAAGTGTACCGGCTTACGCCCAGGTGAAAAACTATATGAAGAGCTATTAATAGGCGATAACGTAGAGCAAACTCCCCATGAGCGTATAATGACCGCACATGAAGTAATGCTGCCACTCAGTGAGCTTAATGTATTTATTGATGCGCTTGATATTGCATGTCATAACTTTGAGCACGAAAAAATTCGTCAGCTATTACTCGATGCACCAACTGGCTTTAATCCCACTGATGGTATTTGTGATTTAGTGTGGAATGCCAGACTTGAAAATGAATCTGAAGGTGACACTGAAAGTATAAATAATGTGGTTAATTTGAATTGATAATTAACTTAAGGTTTCAAGCTGTAGATATACATTAAAAGTTAAAAAAAGCACCGAGTTCAATTTGAACTCGGTGCTTTTCTTTTATTGGTTTATTATTGTATGCAGCACGTTTTAAATGATTAAATATATTTGCTTAGCTTTTACTTTGTAGCCAAGAGTCTACTACGTTAATTGACGCTAGATAGCCTCACGCAATCCCGCGTTCAATCATCATTTCATTAAACGCAAAGCCATCTTGCCTTGAAGCATTGGCAACATAGGGGGCGTATACGTCAAACAATAAACGTGTGTCGCTGTGGCCCAGCATGTGCGAAATGTAAAGTGGATTTTCATGCGCTGCGATATGTAGTACAGCAGCGGTATGGCGTGTTTCGTAAGGGCGGCGGTGTGCAAGCCCTGCTTTATTCAGTGTGGGGTACCACAGTTGAGTGCTTACAAAGTGGGTATTAAGCGGTTTGCCTTTGTGAGTAAACACAAATTCACTGGTTGTTTGTTTTTGTAAGCGTTTGAATAGCGAAAAGAGTGTATTACACATCTTTAAGTCGCGGCGCGACTTAGGTGTTTTTACATCCCCGAGTTCACCATTTACCCAATTGTGACGAATACGAATGAGGCGGTGATTAAAATCCACATCCTCCCAGCGCAGGCCATGTATTTCACAACTTCGCATACCGGTCCAAAAACGCACCATAAAATAATCGCGCCATTGTGTAGGTGTACACTCTAAAAAGCGTTGTACTTCATCTGCGGTTAGTGGCAGTGAATTAGCACGTTCTTCTTTTAGAGTTTTATAGCGGCGTAATGGGTAAGTAAAGTCATGCTCTTCTGCGGCTAAACTTAGTATGGCAACAAACGGCCATAAAATACCGTTAATGCGTTTATTAGAAAGTTTACGGACCCTTTTGGTATCGCACACCATTAAGCTTTCGCGAAAATAGTCGACATTAGCTAACTTGATCTCATTAACTAATATATTGCCAAATTCAGGAATAAGGTAACGGTCGAGCGTATTACGTACCACGCTTTGATAGCTGCTTTTCCATTTTGCTTTTTGGCGATCGAACCATTCATTCGCGTAATCGTTAAAAAACGGATAAAGACGATCGGGATCTTTAGCCCGTTGCAAAGCTTCAAACTTAGCGACCTTTTTACTTTCAGGAAAATAATCACGGTACTGAAACGTATCTAAATCAATCTCAGCATTGATTTTTTTAAGCGTTGCATTGGCTTTTTTAATATTAACAGGGGTAGCCATGAGCTTTGTGCCTTCACGAAAGCGCTGCCCATAAATGTGTAAATCAAATTGAATACGCCCATTGGGGCGAATGCGAATGTGAGCCATAATGGCCTCCATCAGTTAATGGATCTATAAATAGATCTATCCCTCACCGATGGAATTCGTTAGAATTGGATCATCGGCTGGAGTGGTTAAAAGCGTTGCAGCCGGTACGGGGTAGGGAGGTTGCCGCCTCTTTACCCCAACTGCTTATTTTATCTTCAGTTACACCAATACCATACACTAAGTACGAAATCGCGCAACTGATTAGAATTTCACTATTAAAATATAGCAAGTGCTGTCTATTTGTCCAGTGTTTTATTGTTTTTTAATATTCATCACATTCCTCCATAACATCAGCAAATAAATCCTTTTGTACTTCTTGTTTTATGTTCTGTGTATTTGTATCGCCTTGGTTTTGATATAACTCCTCAAGTAAAGCTAACACGTGAGGTAGTTGGCTCTCGTCTTTTTCAATTGGAATGGTACGATGTGGCAATTTGTTCTCAAGTGAAAAGTACACGCCTAATTTACGTTCGCCGTTTTCGTATTTAAGAATGTCGAGTCGCGTACTCTTCGCTTGTGTCAAGTCGCCGATGTTGATGCCCAGTAACACTTTTGGTGAAAAACGATATAGCGACTCGCTATTTTTTGTTTTGCTACACGTTTCAGTTACAGTGATTGGGTGTACAAATTCATAAGGGGGTGTAATAAATGTAATAGCGGCTTTATTATTGCTTAAGTATAAGAGTGCATTATCCGCTTTTTTAATGGTTTTATACTCAGCTAAGCAGTGTCTAACTTCCGTTTTAAGCCCATAGAAATTTACTATAACATGTTTTTCGTTAGTAAATTTAAGAGGCTTCTTTGCGAAAAACTCTTCAACGCCGGCCAATGAATAAGTGAGTGTGATTTCAGGCGTTTTAAAAGTGAGTAACTCGCCCTGCTGGGCGACTTCGATTTCATCGCCATCTGTAGCCTTACATAAATTATCAAGCTTACGGGTAATCTCCTCTGTCAAAACCATAGAAATCGGTAATTTTAGGTTGTCAGGGAAATGCACTTCTTCAACATCGCCATCACGTTGTATTCGACAATGTTGTTTATCTACGTTTACTTCTAAAAATTCAAAAGGCATTGTTTCAGTTGACTCGAATATAACGCGCTCTATAGCGGCTTTAGAAGCGGTTGAAGTTGGGCGCTGTGAACTCTCTTTCAGGTAAGTTAAATGCGCTTCATATACATCAACACACTCACACCGACGCAGTGCGTTTTCGTTGCTTTTAGTGTCTTTATGGATTAATTCAATTGAGGTTGCACTTGAAGACAAGGTATTAACACTTAATTCAATGTCTTCATTTTCACTAAAATAGCATGGGAGTTGCTTTGCAAAGCTGCCGTCAATAGAAAACTGTGCGTCTTTTACATGTGTAGAGGACGTATCAAGTGTAAATACACAATGTGAACATAAAGGAGGTTTACCGGTTATTAATTTAATGGAACCTTCTTTTTTACTTATTAATATGGTTGCTAGGCTATCAGCATAGTGGGTATCAATATTCTCAGTTATGTTTTTGAGTAGTGCTTTTTTGTTACCAGAAATAATAATTTTCATGTTTTTTACCTTATTGAAATAATTGAATAAATTCTTGTGCAAATTTGATCACACTAGGTGAAAGTGTCGTTTTTGGTGTTAAATTAATAGTTAACATTGTTTCTCCTCTAGCATGTTTAGTAATTTGAATAGCTTCATTTTTTTGAGCGAACTGTGCTTTAAGCAGCTGTTTTTGTCGTTCGTTTTTGAGTTTTCGATTAACAGAAAGAGTAAATCGAAAACTCAACCAGCCCCAGTCGTTATGCCTAAACACGGTGGTAAATGCGTGTGCATTTTTGCTGTTGCAGGCAAGCGAAATTTGTAATGACTGCTCATCATCAGAAAGTACAACGGGAGGTAAGTTTTTCAGAGCTGTGCGCTGCTTTTTACTTATCGGTTTAATGTGATGCTTACACCCATTGCCCCAAATAAAACTGAGTGCATAAAAGTCAATCGCTTTACTATCGAGCATGGCTTTAAATATAAAACCGAGTAACGTGTGTTCACTGTTTTGAATTGACGTTTGCCAAGTTAAACTGTGGTCAACTGTTAAGGGCACATGTTTTGATTTAATAGCTTTCCCAAATACGGCTTCTCTAAGCTCACAATCGCGCAGCATGATTGGCTGGTTGCGTTTTTGCCCCAGACTTTTGTTGACGTACTCAGGGTTAAGCTTAAGTAATATGCGAGAAAGATCATTAGAGTCAGGTTTTAGTCCAAGTAAATAGCGCAGCTCGCTGTGTGTATATTCACGTCGTGTATACGGTGAATGATCACGGCTAATAATAGGCAGTAGCCAATCTATGTCATGCAAGTATGACCAGCGTGTAGTGCCATAATAAATATGACCAATTTGTTCACCCATTTCATCCAAAAAAGCAGCATCATTTACTTCGTCAACTTTTCGTCCTTCAAACCAATAATCAAAGCGAGTAGCCACTGACGTACTCGATAGCACCTCTTGTTCAAGAGGTGTTTCCCCACGTAAATTGTCGGGCGTATAGTTAACACAATGCAATATTTGCAGCATAAATATATGTACGCCACTGTGGCGAAGGTGGTGAAAATTTAGATGTGTACCAAATAAAAATCGTAAAGCACGTGACACAGGTAATAAATAATAAAGTTGTCGTGAATGATACTTCTCACCTTCAAAGCCTAACAAAGGCTGCTCGCGCGGTATGTTCTTTCTTATTTCAAATAGATATTTTAATAACATGTGATATTGCTTAGGAAGTGTAGTGTATACCTTGCGCGTTGTGCCGCTTTTAGTATTACCTTCAGGGGTATTAGTAACGGTTATCGTTATAAGGCCAGTACTTGGCTTAAATCGAATATCTTTACGGCGTAACCTTAGGACTTCACCACGGCGCAGCATAGCGTAAAACCCTAATAACGCTGCAATCGCACCAAATAAACTACGAAAAGAGTTGTTAGTTTTGCTAGATAAAAGCACGTCAAGTAGACGGTCAAATTCGTCAACAGTTAATCGACCAGGACTCACCGATGGCGCTACCAGCGGCGAGCTAAAGCTTGATAAATCGAGTGTGTCTGTTTGTTCTTGGTAGCTTAAAAAGCGTAAAAAGTTATAAAAGGTGCCTTTTACTATATCGGAGCTTATCGAGTCATAGACAGTTTGGCCCCACCCATTAATAGCCTCTTCGCTAATAGCATCTGCGTAACACAGAGGGTAGGGCTCAAGTTTACTTTTAAGTGAGGTGTAGTTTTTAACAGATCCTAGTGCAAGGGTCGCTTTTTTTACTCCCCCATACACAAGCAGCTGTTTTGTGTAATCAAATAACAAGCGCGGTAGAATATTACTGGCATCCCAGGGCGGTGTTTCAACTGAGCTGATATCTTTTGGGTGTTTGAGTAAGGCTTCATGAGGCCAACACACTTTTTTTTGTAATTTAGTTAATGAATCAAACCACTTGGTATTCCAATCGATAGCATAAATCTCAGCCTCTTTTATTTTTGGTAGTGAAATGGGCTTTGACAAGCCAACATGCCGCTCGGGGTTAGCCAAATCTTTAATAAAGATAGGCGGTAGTTGAAAGTGAAGATACCAATGGATTTGAAATCGTTTCGGCCATATTTGTTTTGTATTGCAAGCAGGTATCCCATTTTTATCCAACCAACTTGATAAGTCTGCATACAAACTCTTTGTGCTTGTTCTCGAAGGTGATTGCGCATAATAATCCTCTAAGAAACGATAGCTTTCGATTGTTAAATAATAATGAGTTACTCTTAATTCATCTGCTCCATACCCCGTGTGAGTGATAGCAAGACGTGGATTATCTTCTTTATCTATAATCGAATTAGGATTATTTAAAATAGCGCTAATATGCTCAAGCGATATGGGGGCGACCTCAAATCCTATTATTAATGCCATAAAGCACGGTGCTAATGGCCCCCTTATATCAAAAAAATACGTTTTTTGTTGTTGGTAGCATACAAAGATTTTATGTGCATGCGCTGCACCTTTTGCAAGCTCTTCAAAGTATTGATGATTGGTGTCATTGATTGTGTTTTTTACACGTTCTGGTAATTGCCAATAACACGCTTCTTCCAAATAAAAAAGGATCCCCTCAAGTGCATGTCGATATGCGCGTTGCTTCCCAGTTGGAATAGCATTGAGCTGCTGAGTGATAACCCTTAGATCGGTATCATCGACAATATGTGTTTTCTTTTCTATTATTTGCCAATGATCTAATACCCAAAAGATGTCATTTTCTGTGGTCTTTAATGGCCAAGACTGGGCCAAATAATCAGAGATTTGTTTTGCATGCTGATGTTTGATTTTTTTAGACATATTTTAAAACCTCAAGCCCTAAACGCTTTGGTAGTGTATTTAGAAAGTGTTTCATTGCATCTAATCGAGCTGGAAACAACGTATCGCTTCCGAGGCGCTCTCCTAAGTTTTCATGCCCCATTAAACGGTCGATATCGTTATCAAATAGCTTGTCTGAAAACATATGGCTATTAGCGCAGTAACTAAAAAAGTGTCGTAATTGATAAGGCACTACACCAGGCCACAGTTGATGCATGAATAAACGTAGCTCGCGACTTGTGAGAGCTGTCGGTACATTGTTTTGATTACACGTATACCAAAGCTCATCTAATTTAGTGTGTATGTTGAGCTGTGTACGAATAACAGATTGTAAGGATAAGTAGTGTTCAATCTCTTGTTTCAAATAATCACAAAGTATCAGTTGCCTAAGAACACCCTTATCTTTAATAAATACAACATCAGAGCCTGAGTAATAAATTGATAAAATACTGATGCTATGTGTAGGCCTTGCGCCGGTAAGAACAATAAACAGTAATGCAATCCGATAGGTTGCTTTATTATAGTAATCTCGCAGCGCCGATTGATTTGTTAACTTAGTTTTTGAACCAAGGCCTTTACCCAAGACATTTTTTTTAGCATTTACAACTAACGTGTGTAATTTTTGGAAAAAGTGACTGACGTGGTTATCTTCAAGTGATCGCGCACTGCCTATTAAAATAGCGGGAATGCGCTTTTTATCGCTACTGTTTTGTGTGGTATCGAGTTCAAACTGACTTATCTCACCATATTTCGATAAATAGTTGGCCTCTTTTATTGACGCTTGAATAAGGTTTACAGAGTACTCTTTCAGAAAGAGCTCAAAATATACATGGAGTTCAGCTTTTCTTGCTGCGTCAATAAGACGTGATAAGTAGCCGTTCTGCGCCTTAAATATCTTTGTGCGAATACGATCAGTATTTAACTGTTGGTAATATATCGCGCTAGAATGATGTGCTTTATCATTAGTTATTAGCTGCGATCGAACAATTGCACCTAGTGTGTTATCCGCCTGAGCACAATTCATAAAATAATGCAGAAACACATCTTTGTTAACACGAGGATTATCTTTTACTTTAAGCGGTGTTTTCCATGCTTTCTTCATTAGCTTGAATAAGTGTTTCTTGTCTTTGAGGTTTAAAAAAGGCGTGCCGTAAGTTTGATCGCTAATAAAGCTTTGAAAAAATTCATTTAAATAAATCGGTATAGGTTGCCATAAATACACAATACGGTTTTTGTATTTATAGGGTTTCGCATATTCAGCCCAAGAGACTGAACCATCATAAAAAGTTCGAAAAGCGTATTTTTTACAAGGTGTCGCGCCAGATATTTTAATAAAATTAGGAATATCATTTGCAGAATTAATCTTCCTCCAGCCTAGTGTTAACCACATAAATAGTGCGACAACTGTTATTGCAGGACGTGTTTTACCGTCTACCTTTGCTAGTTTATCTAACAAAATAGCAAGCGTTGTAGCATGTGCCATTGCATCTGGATAGCAGCCACCCGCATTGTTTAAACGATTACTTCTCGCTATGTGTGTATACATACTCATATCGACTTTCCCATTACCGAAAAGTAGACGGTGAGGTATTAGCTAAGTTTGCCAATATTGTTTTTTTAGGGGCGTGTATACCGTGCGCTTTAAAGCAAGCATGTCGCTGTTGAATATTAGCGCCCAAGCCGTTTTTTAAATAAAGTGTTAGCGCACAGTTATATAGCAAAGTAACCCTTAATACGTGATCAACAGCATCTGCTGGGTAAATATATACCTTTAAAAAAAGCTTTTTACTTAAAGGGTGGGCTTTAAAGCGCTCTAGTACTCCGCTCGATGCAAGTGTCAGGTAGCAATCATCATTAGTATCAGGGGTCACTGGGAGTGGTCTTAAATCTAATAACGTTTGTATTACCTCAATGGGTAACTCACTAATGCACTGGTTTACTTTTAAATCCGCGATATCATCTTTAATCAGCTCTCCTAATAGTGGGTGAGTTTGTAATTTTGCCTTAGCAAGCGGAATAGCTTTTTGTTTGTGTTTCATTATTTTCCCGTAAATTTAATCTAAACTGGCAACCTGTTTTAGGTTGCTTCTTTGTTATGCTTAAATATTGTTTTTTGTTTTCTTACTGGTTTATTTGTATTACTCATTAATATATGGAAGAAGCTCTTAAAAAAAGGAGAAAGTGATTATTTCGACAAATAGTTCACAAGCATGCTCAAATAGCTCCCCCTTTTTTTACATTATTCAAAGTTAAAGAAACCTTTTCTGTACTTCATAAATTTACCTTTTCAATTTTTATTGATTAACGTGTTCACGCTTAAATCATGATAAAACTATTCTCTTTCCGCTGTGGCGATTAACTCCTGCTTTGTAGACCTACTTATTTGAAGTGCTGAATATAAACATCTAAAAACGTTCAAAATGAGCAAATAGCTAAAATGTGAATAAGATAAATCGTAAAGGGATTTTTTGAATAGGTCTAAAATTAGAGCACCCCTTTTTGTACTCTCTAAATTTCGCATTTAAAAAAATCGCTTTTCTATTGAGTAATTTAATTACATTTCAATTGGTTAGTTTTTTATTGTTTTTTAATAAAAAACTGTTTTTTTGATTTTTTAAGAGTTAACGACACCGTTTCACTTTTCTAAAAGCAGATTAGGTCTTTTTTATATGTAAACTCGGATAAATAAATCTATAAATGAGCCTTCTCAGTTATTAGTTAATGCAATAACCGAGAAGGCATTCACGGATCAATATGTCTACAATTTAAAAAACACGTCAGCTTTAGAAAACATCGCCATCATAGAAAGGCTGGCCATGGTAAATAGTGTTATCACCTGCGTAGATAGCACTTTGATCACTCATTGCTTTCACAGTATTAAAATTCAAATGGCAACTCTCTATTATTGGCCAACCCAGTTCATGGCTAACAATCATGAGCTGAACATCACTTTTCTCTTGAAGTTCAGTACGAATAACACCAAAAAAGTGCTTCATGTTAATACTGTCCGCGCAAGCCAATATGTGAACACTCTCAGATGCGAAAGCTGCTTTAAGGTATTCAATAAGTGGGGGATGGCTACTAACAATGTTTATCATAAAATGCGATGCATCACTGTTAGTGAGGCAATGCTCTATGGCTGTTTTTACACCTACTTTTTCTAATTCGATATTCATTTTAAAACTCGCTATTTGCTTAATTGAATATTCAAAATATCAAAGACAGATATCCTTTCAGAAAAAGTACTAGTTAGTTAAGCTGTTGTTTTAAAATTATTTTGTTTTTTATGAGTGAAAAAAGCTTTTTAAGGGATAAGGTAACAAAGTAAAAAAGCCCTGCAGCAAAAGACCGGATCACATTGACTATTGCTTTATACGAAGCAGTCTTAGCTAGGTGCTTGGACACAGGGGAGGGCTCTCGCGGGCATAAAAAAACGGTGGTTTTGTAGTTTAATAGGCTGGTTTAATATTACAACTGAAGAGCAAGGTAGTTCTATTAATGATAATTTTTCTAAAGTACGTCTGAACCAGAGCCAAGCAGGCCGACATTGTAGCGTTACACAGCTGTCACTATAATCAATGATAGCTCTATAAATTGAGGTAAGTTACAGATGAGAACAACTAACCAGAATAGGGAGCAAAACCCAGACTTTATCGCTGTTGTTACATGTGGGAAATTAACTGTTCGCTCAGACCCGCTTGCGGAAATTGAAATAGCGCAAACCGGTCTTACAACAGCGGGTCTTCGTGCATTTGCTAATTTAATAGGCTGGAATATGAGTGATATTGCAAAAGCAACAGGGACAACCGAGCGGACGTTAATTCGCAATAAAGAAAAGCCATTAAATAAACAGATCAGTGAACATGCATTAGAGATAGCTAGACTATCTGGGGTCGGGGTGGCTTATTTTGGTGATGTTAAACGCTGGAGCCAGTGGCTAGATACGCCTCATATGCAGTTGGATAGCCACCGTCCGCGCGCGATGATAAATACAATTCGCGGCCGTGAATTGATACACCGCATCATTACCGGACTGCAATATGGGTTTACTGCGTAATGGGTGGAACTGGTGGTTAGTGACCTCAGGCTAACCGGTTATACCTACTACTTTTAATTATATACAGCTAGAAGTAGTAAGCATGAGGGTGTAAGTATCTTTGTGTAGTTTATGTAGGCTAATGTCCGTATTCACACCTACACTAAGTAGAGCCGTTACATTGAACGCCCTTAGCGCTCAATAAGAGCAAATAAAGTTTGGAGCCAATCGGCTAAGATAATTGTAGTGAAGCCGGCCAAGTTAATTGACGCTAGATAGTGTGTTTAAAATGCTCACGTGCCTAAGAAGCCCTTATTTTATAAGCATATTGCCAAATGTTTAGTCGATCGACAACAGCATCTTTGCTTACTTTTTACTTAACCCACAGCTATCCATGAACTGACTAAAATGCACTTTACAGTGATCATAAAATGTCTGAGTCAGCCTATTCATGGGGGCTGATGTAGAAGTAATAAAACCATAAACAATTTCTATTTCAGGCTTAAAAGGGATAAGTTTTAAGTCATCATTTTGAAACTGTTGAGCTATCAGCTTGTTTACAATCGAAATACCCACCCCATGTTTAGCCAATGTACAAGCCGTGGGTACAGTATGTGTTTCCACTCTTACTTTTAAGCGAACATTGCTTTGTAAAAATGCATGCTCAATTCTCCTACGCGAATGTCGTCCTTGTCCAAGTAATACTAGGCTTTCATCTCGTAAATCTTCAGGCTGAAGTTCTCGAGCACTAGCAAAAGGATGGCTACTTGATACCGCGCACACCAGATTACTACTAATTATAGGTTCACAAAGTAAATTATCATGATTTTCAGGAAGCTGTATAAAACCACAATCGAATGCTTTATTTGCAACTAACTCACAAGCCCTAGCAGGACTGTGACTATCTAAGTTAATTTTTACATTTGGGTGATCTTTTAAAAATGATGCAACGGCTTCGGCCAAAGGTCCCGCAACAAAACTGCTAGGAGCAACAATATTGAGATGGCCTACATGCGATTGATGGATATTTTTTGCTAGTTGTTCCACTCGGTACACACTTGCTAACGACGTTTCTACTTGCTTATGTAAGGCAACTGCTTCATCAGTAGGAAATAAACGTGCTTTCTCTCGATAAAATAAAGAAAAACCAACTTTACTTTCAAGCTGTGCAATAAGTCGACTAATACCTGGTTGAGTTAACCCTAATAATTTGGCAGCCCCTGTTGCAGAGCCTGTTTTTATTACTGCGTCAAACGCTTCCAAGCTGTTCAAAGTAATTTTTTGTTGGTTCTGTTGCATATCATTCATAACGAACTGTTATAGCCTAATGATTAAAAGGTATAATATTGCATACACTTTAGTAAATAGTAAAGTCTAGGTTAATAAAATGATAACCTAAACTTTTGGAGCTCAACCTATGGAACGTTTAATGTTTAAGCAATCCGTAATATCACTCGCCATTGCTACAGCATGCCTAACTGCGAGTCATACTGTATCAGCTGAAGACGTAACGGCAGAAAAAAGTGTCGAAAGAATCGCAGTAACTGGTTCGCGTATTAAGCGCCAATCTGCGACAGCAAGTCCAATACAAAATATTGATTTAGAGGCATTAAATGCTAATGGTTCGCTCTCATTAGGTGATGCATTGCAAGAACTTCCTTCAGTTGGCTCCAGCTTAAATGGTAATGGCTCAGCAGGCTCGAGTCATGGTTCATCTAGTTTGAATTTACGTAATTTGGGTGCTAACCGCTCCTTAGTGCTTGTTAACGGTCATCGCTGGGTGAATGGTGCGGGTTCACGCGGCTTTCGTGACTTCGTTGATATGAATACGATTCCTCAAGCCATTATTAAACGCGTAGAAGTACTTCAAGATGGTGCTACAGCAATTTATGGTGCAGACGCTATTGCCGGTGTAGTGAACCTGTATACCTATGATGACTATGAAGGGCTTGAAGTAAAAACTACCTATGGTGAAACAACTAAAAGCGATAGAGAAACGTTCAATATTGATATTTTATCTGGTGTCAATATTAACGATGCCAACTTAATGTTCGCTGCAAGCCATGTTGATCAAAAGCCTATTTATACACAAGATAGAAATATAACCGCAGTTCCATTAAATGGATTAACGTCAGCGACACCAGAAGGGCTTTTTTTCGAAGATAATTTAGCGACCGTAAACGGCCTTACTCCTTCCTCAGGAGGGATAACACGCAATCCTGGCAAGGATGGTAATAATATTGATAACTGGCGTAAAGTGAATAGCGATGACACCTATAATCGTTATTACAATAACTATGTAACAGGTCCTAGCGAGCGTTCTTCATTATATACACAATTGGTTATGCCAATAGGCTCAGTAAACTTTAAAGCTGAAGCGCTTTATAATTCACGTGAATCAGATCAACAGTTTTCACCCGCACTATCTCCGATCCGAGGAAGTCGCGGTTTTGTTATTGCTGATGACGCAAGGGTAAATCCTTTTGGGGTTGAGTTCTCTGGTAGCGACTTCAAACATAACGCTTTCTTTATGAATAATGGCTATCGAGTCAACGAGCAAAAAGTTGAAACAACACGATTTGCTATTGGATTAGACGGTGAACTGTCTAATGACTGGTCATGGGATAGCTTTGCATCATGGGCAAGCAATAAAGGCGAATTTACCTCTAATAACCAAATGAATTTAGATAAGCTAGCATTAGGCTTACGTGCATGCGATACGACAGGCATTGATGCCGATGTGACAGACTTAGTTTCAGGTTGTGTGCCAGTAAATATTTTTGCTCCACTGACCGACGACATGGTTAACTATATAAACTTTACTGGCCATGATAAAAATGAAGCTAGCCAACTAGACTTTACCGCAAATATTACCGGCTCTTTATATGAACTACCCGCAGGCTATATTGGTGCAGCTTTTGGTATTGAATACCGTAAAGAAAAGGGCGAAGACACACCCGACAGTATCATCAACTCAGATCCACGTATTAACACTTATAGAACAACCACATCTTCACCTCGTGAAGGGACTACCGGTGAATACGACTTAAAAGAAGCTTATGCAGAGTTTAGCATTCCTCTTCTTGATGATAAGCCTCTCGCTGAATATTTAGAGCTGAGTTTAGCGGTACGTTACTCAGATTACAGTACGTTTGGTTCGACTACCAATAGCAAAGTTGGCTTACTTTATACACCCTTTGAGCAACTTACTTTACGAGCAAACTGGGCTGAAGGCTTCAGAGCGCCTTCAATTTTAGAACTTTTTGAAGGTGAACGCTTAACTTATAAAGCAGTTAATGATCCTTGCTCTACTGATAATAATTTAGCAGGTTGCAGCGGTGTGCCAACCGATTATTCGCAGCCATTTAGCAACGTACAAGTAACAACAGGCGGTAACCGTCAGTTAGTACCTGAAACTTCAAAGAACAAAACCGTAGGCTTGATTTACGAATCTAACCTTATTGAAAACCTAAGCTTTACTTTAGATTGGTATGAGATCGAAATAAATAACACTATAAGTGAGTTTGGTGCGCAAAATAACCTTGATTTATGTGCTTATCAAAACAAAAATTGCGACACCATTACGCGAGATAGTAGCGGTGAAATCATAGATATTTTAGATGGCCCGGTTAATCTTAATGCGACACGTGTTTCAGGCATTGATTTTGTCTCATATTACACGTTGCAAACAGACTTTGGTGACTGGTCGTTCAATGCAAATGTATCAAAATTAAACACTTTAACTGAATACAAGACCCTGTCTGATGGCTCAATAGAGCAGAAAGATTTAGTAGGCACTGCAGTATCACGTGAATCTTACCCTGAATGGCGCGGTACTTTCTCAAGTACGTGGAAATATAATGGATGGACAGCTAATTATAACCTTCGTCATATCGACTCTACGACTGAGCAATTTCTAGGAGAGCCTCGCGGTATAGGCTCTGTGACCTATCACAATATCTCTGGTGGTTATCAGTTTGCAAACAACCTTGGTGTTAAATTAGGGGTTAATAACCTTGGCGATAAGCAGCCACCTGCTTCGTTAACTAATTTAAATATTAACTTTGATCAAAATACCTATAATCCAGTTGGCCGTTATATGTATTTGCAACTCACTTACTCACTTTAATGAAAGTCGTTAAGCCTGCTTTTGGGCAGGCTATGTTTATATAACTAGGAGATAAATTTATGAAGTCGGCTTTCAGTTTGTTAACCCCAATTGAGTCAGAAGAAATACCCTTGGTGTTCGATTCACCACACAGCGGGATTCATTGCCCCGATGATTTTAATGCACAAGTACCCTTAGAGTTTATAAAGTCGGGGTGGGATGCCTTTATAGACGATATTTGGCAACCCATTACTGGAAAGGGAGGTTACTTATTGCATGCAAATTTCTCACGTATGTATATAGATCCAAATCGTGCACCAGATGATATTGATCCCGCATTATTAGATGAGTCATGGGATCGATGTAAACCAACTAAATACAGCGACCGTGGCATGGGGTTAATTCGTCGTTACGCCTTACCCGGAAAAGCCATGTATGATAGAAAGTTAACGCGAGAAGAAGTAACCCATCGTATTGATCATTACTATTCGCCATACCATACCCAACTGCAGACTTTATTAGATGATTTATACACTCGACACCAAGGTGTATGGCATGTTGATTGTCACTCTATGAAGTCAGTAGGGAATGGCATGAACATCGATGCAGGTATAGCACGTCCTGATATAATTTTGGGTGATAAAGATGGCCAATCAGCAGATCCTGAATTTGTAAATGTGATTGCCCAAGCATTCACTCATAAAGGCTATAAAGTGGTAAAAAATACACCCTATAAAGGCGGGTATTTGGTGAGTAATTACGGTAATGTTGCTGCAAATCGCCACTCTGTACAAATAGAAGTAAATCGTGCTTTATATATGAATGAGAAAAAATTCGAAAAAAATGAAAATTATGAGCAATTTAAGCGTGATACTTCCTTTGTGGCTCAACAATTAGCTGCTTATGTGTCTGCTCAAGTAGGTAAATAATAATGAGCGAAAAAAATTATAGTAATGAAAAGAAGGGCTTGAACCCTATTATCATACTGTTAGGTATCTTGTTTTTAGCTACGCTACTTACTTATATTGTTGACTCTGGAGTATATGAAAGAGACGGCAATATGGTAGTTGCCAACAGTTATAATATTATTGATAAAGATAAGTCGTTATCAAACCTATTCAATTATCAAGATGCGGATTTAGTAAAAGCCGAACCGGTGAGTATTATTGGTACATTTATGGCGATCCCTTCAGGCCTTGAACAAGGCTCAGGGTTAATATTTATGGTACTTATCATTGGTGGTATGTTTGGTATTCTTACAAAGGCGGGTACGATAGATGCAGGGCTTGAAAGGTTACTGAGCTTAGTACAGGGTAATATTTATGTGCTCGTTATTCTGCTCATGATCGTATTCTCCGCAGGCAGTACGTTTTTAGGTTTAGCATCTGAATATTTACTTATAATCCCACTCATGGTTGGCATGGCCAACCGATTAGGGTTACCTAATATTATAGGCTTCGCTATTGTATGTGTTGCAGTAAAGGCAGGGTATTTGTCATCGGTAACAAACCCATTACCTTTAACTATTGCTCAACCTCTACTCGGGCTACAGATTTTCAGTGGAGCAAGTGTACGGTTTTTCTTTTATCTAGCATTTTTAGCTGTCGGCATTGGCTTTGTACTTTTTATGATTAAGCGCCAAGGTTTTAAAAATGAGCAAGTACATTTTCATAGCGAAAAACTATCAACACGCCATGTCATCATATTGCTTACTCTTACTAGTGGTATTGCTTTATTAGTTTATGCATCAACACAATGGCATTGGAAACACCATGCACTAAGCGCCTATTATATCGCACTTAGTATGGTGCTTGCTGCTATTTCAGGTCTCAGTGCAAACCAAGCCGCGCAAGCGTTTGTTGACGGAATGAAAAAAGTGTTACTTGCTAGCATACTCATTGGCGTAGCAACTGCAGTTGCTGTGGTGCTAAAGCAAGGCATGGTTTTAGATTCAATTGTACATTTTTTAATGTCATTTATAGGTGAAGGTAATGCTTACTTCGCTGCGACAGGCATGTTTGTATCACAATTAATGCTAGATTTTCTAATTCCTTCAACGTCGGGGCAAGCAGCCGTAAGCATGCCTATTTTAGGGCCAATCGGTAATTTAGCAGGCGTATCTGAGCAAACAACGATAGTCGCATTTTTGTTTGGTAATGGTATAACCAATATTCTTACCCCTACCTCAGGCACTTTATTAGCCTACCTAGCCACCGCACGAGTTGGATGGGGCGAATGGGCTAAATTTATTTTTCCACTTTGGTTAATTTATATCGTGCTTGCTATTGTATTATTGCAAGTGTCGGTGTTCATCAACTTTTAAAACAACACGCGCTAAACATTCAACTATTTTTGATAATGGTTGAATGTTTAGCTTAATGAACGTGTGATTTATTAGTCGGTAAGCTGTTTAAATCCATGTTGTAATAGCCTAAAAATCAAATCTACGAGGGCAAACATCGACTTAACTCAGCTCTATTTTTGTGAAGACGAATACTCGATGTAACCACTCCCTCTAATTTAAAGTCATCATCTTCAGAAATATAAACAGACTTATAATTTTTGGAAGCAGAAATAAGTAAGCGATTAGCTTTGTCTATTATTTTGCAAACAAAGGTGCCGTTATAACTGGCCACAATCACATCACCGGTACTCACATTTTCAGCTCTGTCGACAATGAGTAAATCGCCATCAAATATTCCCACATCCTGCATCGACTGCCCTGATGCAAGCCCAATAAAGGTTGCATTTGGGTGTTTAATAACAAGCTCATCTAGTGAAATACCAAGCTCTGTATACTCAGCAGCAGGGGACTCAAAGCCAGTAATACCCGCTTCAATATAAATAGGAATAACAAACATACGCACCTCAATACTGTTTATTTATACAGTATAAAGCAAGCCATTTAACATACCAAGAAGTTTTAAATGTGCAGCTAACTAAGTGAAAATTGAAAATGCACCGTAATGGTTTGGCATTGATACTGCGTTATCGCCTATTTATGGGGAGTAACCATAGTTTATAGGGATTACCCACACCAGATAGACGCTGCCGCTGCTTTGCCTAAACACCAAATAGTCTGCTGTAAATTTAACCTTGGAAGGTCAGCGGTCTCAACTTGGAAAAAGTAATAAGTCTGAGGCTTAGTCGATGGGTGTTCAGAACTCTGTGTCACCGTCATTCCAACTAATGTGTTTTAACGGCTTCAACAGCTATTAATGATGATTACCGCTCAACTTTGTTAGAGTCTGATATTAAAATACGCTAACTATATAGAGGTGACATATGAGAAAAAATATTGTTGCTTTATTGTTAATTTTTCAGTTTAATAATACAATAAATACTGAGCAATGCAGGGAAAGCTTAAATGCGACAGTCACGCCGATTAAATAGGCTTATCAAAGCTTATGTCATAAAAAGCCCCCATAGCATAAACAAAACCAATTCTGAACTACCGAATAGCTAGCGGCTAGGCTCAGCAAGCGGTTATGCGTCTCAAGTAGTGTGTCGTATAAACTCTAAAATGTTATGCACTAAGATTGAGCACGTATTTCAATCACAAAACTAAGGAAAATAATTATGCCTTATATATCAGGGACGATAGGAGTTCCGATAGCATTAAGAAACCTACTGGTTTCAGCCACCTTTCTTATCGGGTTAAGCGCAGGGCGAGATCGCGAACGTTTTTTAAACAATAAACGATCAGTTTGACGATCTGATCTAGTTGTGATCATATACTC
>NZ_JBEOOB010000015.1:0-90965 GCF_040308685.1 Pseudoalteromonas sp. 20-MNA-CIBAN-0454
TGTCATGAACCCAATGCGTGGAATTTAAGTGTTCACGATAAAACCGGAATCGGTGTTCACCATCACCGGAATACGCAAATGACCTCACAACCTAATTGCTCCATCATTTGGGCTGTTTGTTTTAAACTGCCTTGCGTACTTTGCTGTGCTACCTCGCTATCTAATTCACGAGCTGTTATTGCTACTCGATAGCCTGCTTTTGCAAATGCGATGGCTGTTGCACGACCAATACCTCTACTTGCACCTGAAATAAACGCTACTTTTGACACAAATTATCTCCTATTTTTTATTTAACTTAGCATCAATTTAGCATTGCGGCATAGTTTAAATGGACCAAGGATTTTATTGTTATATGAAAATGCTACATAACTGATTACACAAGTAATAATGTGTGTTCTAAAAGCATCTGTTGTTAGATTAAATAAGTGATTTTGTGAGGAGATTTTGTGGTAATAAAGGTAACGTTAGCTAAAAGCAAAAAACCCAGCAACGTTAGTTACTGGGTTTTAAATTTGGTGCGGATGGGGGGACTTGAACCCCCATGCCCTAAAGCACCACCCCCTCAAGGTGGCGTGTCTACCAATTCCACCACATCCGCATTTTTTAAGCTTGCGCTTAGGTGTTAAACTTTATGATTTATTTGAGGAGTATAAATCGTTTAACGTTTTAGCTTTTACGCTAAATTAATTTGGTACGTCAGAGCGTTGCTCTTTCGAAGATGTAACTGGCACATCTTCTTCAACAGGAATAACTGTTTCTAAAGCGGGTGCTGCTTCAAGGTTTTCCCATTCATCAGTCTTTTTAATATGACTTGCAGTAAGGTTGCCCAGTACTATGCTTAATATAAAAAACACAGAAGCTAAAACTGTCGTTGTTTTAGTCATAAAGTTACCTGCACCTGATGATCCGAAAACAGTTGACGAAGCACCCGCGCCAAATGAAGAACCCATATCGGCACCTTTACCTTGCTGGATTAAAACCATTCCAACAAGCGCTAAAGCTACAACTAAATAAACTACTAGTAAAATTTCGTACATTTATACGGTCCCTTTTGCACTGTTGCAGATAGCAGTAAATGAATCTGCTTTTAAACTTGCGCCACCAATTAGGCCGCCGTCTATATCTGTTTGTGCAAATAATAATTCGCTATTTTTTTCGTTAACGCTACCACCATATAAGATGGTTAGCCCTTGTGCTAAATCGCTGTTTAATGAAGCGATTTTGTCACGGATAAATTTATGAACGCTTTGTGCCTGTTCTGGCGATGCAGTCTTACCTGTGCCTATGGCCCAAACGGGTTCATATGCTATCACAGAATCTTTGAGTGCTGCTACACCTAATTTTTCAATTACTGCATCAATTTGTGCAGCAACTATTTGTTCTGTTTTACCGTTTTCTTGCTCACTTTCGCTCTCTCCAACACATAAAATTGGCGTTAAACCAACTTGTTGTGCGCGAGCAAATTTTGCAGCTACGACATCATTGCTTTCTTTGTATATACTACGGCGCTCTGAGTGACCTACTAATACATATTGGGCGCCCAACTCTTTAATAAGTTGTGCATCAACTTCACCGGTAAATGCACCGGGGGTATTTTCTGACACAGTTTGAGTTCCCGTTGAAACATCGCTGGCTATCATTGCTGACACTAACGGAAACGGAGGAAATAAAACAATGTCTATCTCGTTTGATTTAACATTGTTAATAGCATCAGACATTTGTTTAACCAGCTCTAAAGAGCCATTCATTTTCCAATTGCCTGCGACCATCGCCTTGCGTGCTGCCATTTTTCCACTCCACATGAGAAAGCGGTCGAGATATTAACTCGACTCGCCCAAAGTTACAAGAGGTTATTGTTATCAATCAGTTTGTTTGCTCATAGATTCAACAACCGCGGCTATTTTTTCTGCGCTGTCGATTACTAACTTCTCTTGTTCGGCCTCAACCATAACACGTACAACAGGTTCAGTGCCTGATTTACGTAGTAACACACGCCCCTTTTCACCTAAAGTTTGCTCAACCTCTGCTACTGCAGCTAATACTGCAGGCGCTTTTGTCGGATCTGTACCTGGGGTGTAACGTACGTTAATCATTTTCATTGGGTACTTAGTAAAACCAGTACCTAAGTCTTGTAATGTTTTATTTTGCGCAACCATAGCAGCTAGTACTTGCAAGCTTGAAATAATACCATCGCCGGTGCTAATTAAATCAAGGTTTAATACATGGCCCGAGCTTTCGCCGCCAATAGTCCAGCCTTTTTGTTGTAGCAATTCCATTACATAACGGTCGCCTACTTTACTGCGTGCAAATTCAATACCTTTGGCTTTCAATGCATTTTCAAGGCCCATGTTTGACATAACAGTGCCAACAACACCACCACCTAAATTATCATCTTGCGCTGCTTGGCAGGCAATAATATACACTAAGTCATCACCATCAAACACACGACCATTATGATCAACCATCATTACACGGTCGCCATCGCCATCATAGGCAATGCCCACGTCTGCATTATGTTCAAGCACTTTACGTTTTAGGGTATCTACGTGAGTAGCGCCGCATTCATGGTTAATATTTACACCATTGGGCTCACACGCATGCGTGATTATATTTGCACCTAGTTCGCGCATAACTGATGGTGCAATATGGTAAGTTGCGCCATTGGCACAATCGAGTACAATTTTTAATCCTTCAAGCGACAAGCTTTGTGGAAATTGGCTTTTACAGAATTCGATATAACGACCATCAGCGCTAGTTAAGCGACTCGCTTTACCTAATTTATCTGACTCAACACAAGTCATTGGTTCATCAAGCATGGCTTCAATTTCAAGCTCTACTTTGTCATCAAGCTTTAAACCGCGACAGTTAAAAAACTTTATGCCGTTATCGTAATACGGGTTGTGCGATGCACTAATTACTATGCCGGCTTCGGCTCTAAATGTTTGTGCTAAATAAGCAATCGCAGGGGTTGGCATAGGGCCCAGTAATACAACATCGATTCCTGCTGCAATTAACCCTGCTTGTAATGCGGTTTCTAACATATAGCCTGAAATGCGGGTATCTTTACCTATCATCACTTTTTTAGTGCCGTTTTCTGATAAGACACGGCCCGCAGCCCAACCTAGTTTCATTGCAAACTCAGGATTTATAGGATGCTCACCCACGAGCCCGCGTACACCATCGGTGCCAAAATATTTTCTTTCTTTCATTTAAAGTACTCCTTGTTTGCAGGCTTGTAGTACGTTAAGTACATCTGCGGTTTCTTTTACGTCGTGTACACGAATAATATGCGCACCATTTTGTGCTGCGATTAATGCGCCCGCTAAACTGCCGGCCAATCGCTCATTTGTATTTCTATTTAATAAGTTGCCAATCATCGACTTACGCGATAATCCCGCTAACAACGGTAAACCAAACTGATTAAAGTCATTAAACTGCGCCAGTAGTTGGTAATTGTGGCTGAGTGTTTTACCAAAACCAAAGCCAGGATCAAGAATAAGTTGTGTTTGCTTAATCCCCGCTGTTTTACACGCAGCAATACGCTGACTAAAAAACTGTTTTATATCTGTAAATAAATCATCATAGTGCGGCGCTGCCTGCATGCTGCGAGGTTGGCCTTGCATATGCATTAAACACACCGCAACATCAGGAAACTGCGCCACTACGTTCAGTGCGTCGCTTTCTTGTAATGCACGTACGTCATTAACAATATCGGCCCCAGCTAAAATAGCTTGGTGCATTACTTGTGCTTTACTGGTATCAATAGATATAACGCAATCACTGTTTTCACGAATTGCTTTAATCGCTGGTATTACACGTGCTAATTCATCCTCAAGGCTCACATCAGGAGCACCTGGGCGAGTCGACTCTCCGCCAATATCTATAATTTGCGCCCCGTCGTCTAACAATTGCAGCGCACGCTGCAGCGCAATATCAGGGTCTATAAACTTCCCGCCATCTGAAAATGAATCGGGAGTAACATTAAGAATCCCCATAATTACTGGGTTTGCCAAACTTAGTGTACGTTTGCGAGGCAAGTTAAGTAAATTATTCATGATGACCTTTTTGTTTGAACTTATTGGGCTAGCTGAGGTTGATTTTATACGTTTGATACAAAAAAGCCCCGAGGTTCGGGGCTTTTAGTTTAGCTATTTTAACGATTATTCAGCTTTGTCATCAAGGTTTGTTTCATCTTTTTTAGCTTCATCAGTTGGTTTTTGATCTTCATCAACTAATTTTTCTGCTGAAACATCTTCTTTAACTGGCTTTTTTTCATGGCGGTCATGCGCATCGCGTGGTTCACGAACTTCTTGGCGCGCCATTAAATCATCAATTTGCTTAGCATCAATCGTTTCGTACTTCATCAGCGCATCTTTCATTGCGTGTAGAATATCGATATTTTCTTTTAATATCGCTTCTGCTCGCTGATAGTTACGATCTGATAATAAGCGTACTTCGCTATCGATAATTTTAGCTGTTTCGTCCGATATACTCATAGAGCGGCCACCGCCCATGTACATATCGTTTTGATCTTCTGCGTAAAGTAGTGGTCCAAGTTTTTCACTTAAACCCCAGTGCGTTACCATTTTACGGGCAATATCACTCGCACGTTCAATATCGTTACTAGCACCTGTGGTTACTTTATCTGCACCATAAATAAGTGCTTCTGCGATACGTCCGCCATACAGGCTTGAGATCATCGACTCTAGCAATTCTTTCGAATGGCTTACACGGTCTTGTTCAGGCAAGTACATAGTTACACCTAGCGCACGGCCACGTGGAATTATAGATACTTTATAAACAGGATCATGCTCTGGCACCATACGACCAACAATAGCATGGCCAGCTTCATGGTACGCTGTCATGGCTTTTTCTTGCTCGCTCATCACCATGGTTTTGCGCTCAGCGCCCATCATGATTTTATCTTTAGCAGCGTCAAACTCAGCCATACTTACAACACGTTTATTACCGCGTGCCGCATACAGTGCAGCTTCGTTTACTAGGTTTGCTAAATCAGCACCTGAAAAACCCGGTGTACCACGTGCAATTACAGCCGCTTCAACGTTGTCGCCTAATGGCACTTTACGCATATGTACTTTAAGAATTTGCTCACGGCCACGAATATCAGGTAAGCCAACTTCAACTTGACGGTCAAAACGACCAGGACGAAGTAAGGCTGGATCTAATACGTCTGGGCGGTTAGTTGCAGCAATAACGATAATACCTTCGTTACCACCAAAACCATCCATTTCGACTAGCATTTGGTTTAGCGTTTGCTCACGTTCGTCGTTACCGCCGCCCATACCAGCGCCACGTTTACGACCTACAGCATCTATTTCATCAATAAAGATAATACAGGGTGATGCTTTTTTAGCTTGCTCGAACATATCTCGTACGCGAGATGCGCCCACACCAACAAACATTTCAACAAAGTCCGAACCAGAAATAGTAAAGAACGGCACTTTTGCTTCACCAGCAACGGCTTTAGCAAGTAACGTTTTACCTGTACCAGGAGGACCAACCATCAACACGCCTTTAGGAATGCTGCCACCTAATTTTTGAAATTTTGATGGGTCGCGTAAAAAATCTACCAATTCTGATACATCTTCTTTAGCTTCATCACAACCAGCAACATCGGCAAAAGTGGTTTTTATTTGATCTTCGCTCATTAAGCGCGCTTTGCTCTTACCAAACGACATTGCCCCTTTACCGCCACCGCCTTGCATTTGACGCATAAAAAATATCCACACACCAATAAGCAGTATCATAGGGAACCAAGAAATAAATATGCTTGCTAAAAATGACTGCTCTTCAGGTTTAACCCCTTTCACATTCACGTTACTTTTTAACAAATCATTTAAAATGTCTTTGTCGTAAATTGGCATAATCGTTTGAAAACGTTCGCCACTGGTTTTTGTACCTGTAATTGTGCCACTGGTACTTTCAATTGCCACTTCTTGTATAGAGCCACTGCGGGCATCTTTAACAAATTGACTATAACTAGTTTGACGATCTACTTGATCGCCGCCATTAAAGCTCTGAAATACTGACATCAGCACAACTGCAATAACCAGCCAGAGTATTAGATTTTTTGCCATATCGCTCAAGGGGTTAACCTCTTGTATCCAATTAATTTAAATTCAACTAAACGCCCAACAACTGTACTACAGTTTATATCCAGTCGCTACTATATATACTTCCCGTGAACGGGCGCGCGAGGCATCTGGTTTACGTATCTTCACTGTTTTAAAACTATTACGTACATCTTGCAAGAACTGATCAAAGCCTTCACCTTGGAATACTTTAACAATAAATGCACCATTTTTCTTTAGTACTTGATTACACATATCCAGTGCAAGCTCGACCAAATACATGCTACCAGCTTGATCAACTGAATTGTTACCACTCATATTTGGTGCCATGTCAGAGAGTACCACATCAACATTTTTGCCATCAATACGTTTTAACAACGCACTTAACACTGCTTCTTCACGAAAGTCGCCTTGTAAAAAGTCAACACCCGCTAATGAATCCATAGGGAGGATATCGCACGCTATAACTTGGCCTTTATCTCCTACTTTTTCTGCCAAATATTGTGACCAACTACCCGGTGCAGCCCCTAAATCAACAACAGTCATTGCTGGGCGGAGTAACTTGTCTCTACTTTGGACCTCATCTAATTTAAAAACAGCTCGAGAACGCCAACCTTTTTTTTGCGCCTCTTGAACATATTTATCATCAAAATGTTCTTTCAGCCATCGCTGTGAACTGGCTGACTGTTTTTTATTTGTCATAAATTAACACGCAACTAATTAGTAATATTCTTTAGATGGCGGTAGAATACCCTTAATTCAAGCCATATTCAGCAAAATTTGTATAAACATGACATTATCAAACAAACAAAAGCAGTTTTTAAAAGGTCAGGCACATAGCCTCAAGCCTGTAGTTTTACTAGGTTCTAACGGTTTAACCGAAGGCGTAGTAGTAGAAATTCAAAGCGCATTAGAAATTCACGAATTAATTAAAGTGAAGGTTCCAACTGATGATCGCGAAACTAAAGCGCTCATTTTTGAAGCAATTGTGCGTGAAACTGGTGCAACTAAATTACAATCAATTGGTCACACTATTGTGCTTTACCGCCAAAGTGAAGAGAAAAAAATTAAATTACCGCGTGGCTAAACACCTACTTGTAGGATTTACCCGGTAATATAAAAAAACCAGCACCCGCTGGTTTTTTATTATCTGTCACTTTTAAATTAATGATTAAAATCCATAGTGAGTTCACTGACCCTATATTGTGGTGCATCTTTTGGGGCTTTATCGCGTATTTTATCTAGTATGTAATAGCGCGAAAACTCATCTTCAGACATAGCACTCACCGTACCTTTTGAAAGCAGTGCCGTAAGTTCAGGCGTGGTATTACTGTGTCCTACAACAATTACAACACCCTGTAATTTTAGTAGTTTACTTTCAAGTGAAGCTAAATCAGCTGCATCATACATTTTTACTGTAGTGCTTAAGTAAGTAGCCATTGGCGCTGCTGTTTGTAATGTACGCTTATAATTGCTGCTAAATAGCTGCACGTTTTTATGTTGTTTTATTAACTGTACCAAATACTGTGCACGTTGTGCGCCAAGCACTGTAAGCGACGGGTTTTTACCGGCTTGTTTTTCACTGTGGCGAAATAAATAAATCTTATCTGGGGCGGCAAATACAAATTGGCTATTAAACACCATAACCAGTAGCGCCAAGATTAAAAGCCTTTTATCTTTAATCATGATTTTTAGCCTCGCTTATATTTAAGCACTCTATTTATAAACTCTGTTGTAAGTTCATTTATCACCCCAGTTTCGGCATTTATTATTAAGCTAAAACCCACATTTAAATGAGGAAAAACCACTAAATCGGTGCGATAGCCTTGCACCCAACCACTATGGTAATAAAGGGTTTCATCATCGTAGTTATATACTCGCCAACCTAGCCCATAAAAAGCCTCACTAAGATGACCTTTCCATACTCGTCGGTATTGCTCTTTTTTGGTATGCGTATAGGGACGTGTTTGTACCGCTAATGCATCGAGCGATAATACATTTGGGTACTGACCTAATTGCGCCTTTAGCCATATTGCCATATCGGCAGCACTGGCATTTATGCCTGCAGCGGGGGCTACTTTATAATAATTTTTTTTCAGCTTAGCGCTATACCAACGTTTTTTCCCTCTTACATGTGGAAATGCGTAGTTTTTATCTTGCACCATAGCGTCGTAGCCTAAACTAGTGTCATGCATTTTTAAGGGCGTAAAAATAGCGTCATTTAGCCACTGAGAGTAACTTTTATGAGTACTCCTTAAAATTACATCGTCAATTAAACTAAACATCACATTTTGATAGCCATAACACTGCCCAGGATCGCATATGGGCGCTACCGTAAGTAGCTTTTCAACAATATCTGGATAACTCATTCGTGATTCAATTAGGTTATCGTAGGCGTTGGGAACTAGGCCACTAGAGTGACTTAAAATATGATAAACCTTTAAATTATCTTTGTAGTCGGTGTTAGCAAATTCAGGAATATAGTCGCTAATAGGCTGGTATAAATCTATTTCCCCTTCACTTGCAAGCTTAGCAGCTAACGATCCTGCAAAGGTTTTAGATACTGATGCTAATCTAAAACGTGTATGTTGATTAACCCTTTGAGAGCTACCCACTTTGGTAAAGCCCATGGTATGAATATAATCACTCGACTGCATATTAACAATCGATAAAGCCGCGCCAGGTATACCTTTTCGTTTAAGCTTTTTTTCTGCGTAACGCCCATATTTTTTTACAAATGCAGGCCAATCTGGATCTACATTTGCAGCAACCTCTGAGTGGGTTATTAAAATACAAAAGGCGAGCAGGTAATAAATCGAGTAATTAAGGTACTTCATCGGTGGCTGTTTTTTCTTTTTTTAATTGCTTCTATGCATATAATATCATGAACTTTTGTCAAGACTAACGTACAATATGTTGATTATTGGCCTTTTACTGAGTGTGAAGTATTTATGCGTTTTTTAGTTGTACCACTTTTTATATTATTTTCATCGGGTTGCGCTATAACCACAACAACAAATCAGCCTGCTGAGCCATTGGCAATGCCCTTAAAGCCAATGTTAAAAAGTCAGACATACCAACTGGAGTATGAGGCACAACACACCTCGCCTAAAGTAAAGTCAGTGCAATTACCAGCTCATAAAGTAATGAAAAACCAAACGGTTAAAATTGTTACCGACAGAGTAAGTGTAACCGACACTTTACTGGCGCAAATAAGCCAAGCGCTCAATGACAAACAACTAAAAGTAACTACTAAAAACGATAGTGATTACACACTTGCTATTCATCAAGTTGATCTGTCGTTTACCGATGATAGTAAATACACGTTAAATCAGCCCAAACAACCTTATGCTCTATACTCTAAAGTTGCACAGCAATTTCCAACCCAGCAGTGTGCAACTATTTTAGCGCAAGTTAGCATGCGCTTAACGCATAAAGCCTCTGGTGATGTTGTTTGGTTTGCAAAATCATCTTTAGATAGCACTAGCTTTCATCGTGAATCACTGATTTATAGTTTTACCGAAGAGCAAAAAATCACTAATGAACTTGAAGTAGTCGCCTTTGTCCACCAGCAAAATACCGAACAAGCACGTTTAGCACGCGCCGAGGCAAATACAAAGGTAACTATTCCTAAATATAATACAATGAGCAAGCTTAGCACACTGACTAAAGTGCAAGGCCCGTGTACTCGCACAGAAATAAGTGCTTTAGCACCAATGATGCAGTTTTATTTAAGCAGTATATTAATCGACAAAATTAAAGTGATATAAGCGTAAGTTAAACACTACATTTTTTTACAGGTTTAAAGGAACGTTTAACAATATACTACGCTTTATAATCATTACTTATTTAGGTTCCAAGGATGAAGCACTCAATACTTAGCTATTTTTTATGTTACACCTGCTTATTATTTGCCTGTGTATTTAGTGCCCATAGTACTGCCAGTAACCGCTATTATGCTGATAATACCTTGGAGCCTATTCAAGGCTTTGCATGGGACTGGAGCGCCGGTACTGGTTATTATATTGAAGACTCTTACCTTATCGGCATGGACTCCTATGACGATGGTATTGAATTAGATCTCAGCCTTGCGGTTTCTTTTGATAACTTTTATCTCGATTATGACCATAACCAACTCAGCGGCGGCCTTGTTATAGGCTACAGTCTAATTAACAAATATAATTGGGAGCTCGATATAATCGGTGCTAACGCCCAAGCTGGGTTTGGTCAAAAAGGCTTGGGGTTTTATAACAATGGTGTGGTTGAGGAATTACGCGGCATTAAAAAGCGTAAGTATGACTTTAATACAGGCCTTAGATTTACCCACAGATTTGATGGCTCACAGGTTTCTATTGAATTTTTGCATGACATTTCAAACGCCCACAATGGCTGGGTATTTAATTCTTTTTTTAGCAAAATACAACCTTGGCGTAACTGGGAGTTTCGCTCAGGCATAGGCTTTAGTGCCTATTCTGCTGACTTTACTAACTATTATTTTGGTATTGAGCAAAGTGAAGTTACCTTGCTGCGTCCTGCCTATAAAACCAATGCCAGCAGCAGCATTATGCTTGAGTTTCATGCTGAGTACCCGCTTAACCAAGACTGGGTGTTTTTAGCCGGCTGGTTAACGACTTTATTTTCTAAAGAAATTGACGACAGCCCTATTATTTCTCAAGGGTACCAACACAAAGCCAAGCTAGGCGTGCGTTATGTATTTTAGACGCTGGTGTTATTTACTATTAGCTTACCCTGGCAGTTTACTCGCCGAGGTGCCCCAAGAGGTAACCGCACTTAGTGCAATACCTAATACCTGCGTGGCACTACGTGAAGGCCGCCACTGTTATACTGAAGTGGTTTTATCATGGCAGCAGCCCACAATAGGTAACTACTGCTTACGAGACGCTACCTCAAAATATATTATGCAATGTTGGCTTAAGCAGCAACACGGCGTTTTTAATTATGCATTTGACTCTGAGCAGAGCTTATCATTTGAATTATTTGATAGTAATACTGCAAAAGTCATAGCCACCACTGAAGTAAAGTTACAGTGGGTTTATCAAAACAGGCAGAAAAAACGCCGTTGGCGATTGTTTTAATAAGGAAGTCTTATGGATAATTACGGTACTATTTTACTCGTTGAAGATGATATTTCTTTGGCACAATGGGTGGCTGAATATTTAACAGAACAAGGCTATTGTGTACATGTTTGTCATCGCGGTGATGAAGTTGTTGGCCAAGTTAAAACCTTGAAACCGCAGTTAATACTACTTGATATTATGCTTCCTGGGTTAGACGGCATAAGCGTTTGTCGCGAGCTACGTAGCTTTTATCAAGCTCCTATTATTATGCTAACAGCTCGTGATGACGAAATGGATGAAGTGATTGGCTTAGAGGTAGGTGCCAGTGACTACATAATGAAACCGGTACGCCCTCGTGCATTACTAGCAAGAATAAAGTCAGCCCTTAGGCTCACCACCCAAAGCAGCCAATCTCATAAACAGCATAGTATTATTAATGTAGGGGCTTTGAGCATTAATAGTGAGTCGCGAAGCGTTAAACTTAACGATATCGATATAAATATATCTAGCGCTGAGTATTTATTGCTGCATTACTTAGCCAGTAACGCAGGGCAAGTTGTATCACGCGATGCGGTGTTTAAAGCAACCAAAGGACGCGAGTACGACGGCCTTGATAGAAGTGTTGATGTGCTTATTTCTGCGCTACGTAAAAAGTTTAATGACGATCCGCAAAACCCTGAAAAAATTAAAACAATTTGGGGACGAGGTTATTTACTCGTTGCCACTGCTTGGTAGCTACAAATGAAAAAGTTTTATATTGCACTGCTTAGCAGCGCACTGCTTTCGATTATTGTTTTAGGCTGGCTTATTGACGCTTTTAGTCAAAATACACACGCCCCTTTAGACGAATTTAGCATGCAAAGTAAAATGATTGCAGGGTTTAGCAAGCAGCTTGCTACTCTCCCCCCTACAAAGCGCAGTAATTATGTTACAAAGTTAGCCAACGACTTTAGCCTGCCGCTTACCTATAAGCTAAACGACACTTTAGCGCTTAGCCCTGCCTTACTTATGCAAATGCAAACCCATGGTGGGTTAATTTTAGAGGGCGAACAGGGTTTTCATATGCTTTATAGCAACCAAGCATTAAGCCCTTATCATTTATCTATGCGCCTCGATAACTCATTTGAAGCAGAGCAACGCGACGATATTATTCTAACCTTATTATTTTACGCTGGGCTGTGTGTATTTATGGGCTTTATTATTTATCCCTTAGCCAAACGCTTGAGCGTGTTAAATGAAGCAGCTAAAAAATTTGCATCGGGTGATGTTAAAACTCGTATCAAAGTCTCTCATTTCACGTATATAAAAGATGTAGAGCTCACCTTTAACCGTATGGCGAGTCAAATAGAAAAGCTGGTTGCTGAAAATAAGCTAATGGCTTCGAGTTTATCCCATGACATTCGCACCCCCATAGCTTGCCTGCGATTTGGTTTAGATGCTGCAATAGATAGCAATGACATGCCAAAAGTGAAGCAATATTTAACCCGCATGGAAAATGACTTAGACCATATGGAGTCTATGCTAAAAAGCTACCTAGCCTTTGCCACGCTAGAACAAAATGCCAACCGCTTAACCTACTCTGCAACCCATATGCGCAGCTACTTTGAAGATATTTTAGCGCAGCTATCGCCTAAATTAGACTCCCACAAACTCAGTGTGCAACTTAATAGTAGTAACGATGTTATTTATGCCGACTTACATTGGCTTGCCAGAGCCGTTACTAATTTAATTAATAATGCCTGCGACTTTGCCCTGCAACATATTTATGTAAGTGCCACTGTCAATGAGCAACATATTATTATTACCGTAGAGGACGATGGCCCAGGCATAGCAGCTGAAAACTTTAGCAAAGTATTTAGCCCTTTTTTTCGCGAAAACAATCACCGCAATCGAGCTGATAAAAGTTATGGCCTCGGATTAGCAATTGTTGAAAAAGTAGCTGACTGGCATCACGGCCGTGTTTATGCAGGCAAAAGTAAGCAGTTAGGTGGAGCTTGTTTTACCCTGAAAATAGCTCAACAACACCCTAGTGTAAAGTAAAGGCTACACACTGTAAATTAACAATTATTAAACAATATCAAGCTGTTAATTTTTAGTTTTAAGTTACTAAACTAAAATCTATGTTCATAACACAGAGTTTAATAAAGTAATTGTGCTAGATCACCAAATTAGCACTTTTTATTTTTTTACATTTCCAGTAGATTGTCTGCGCCGTCACAAAATAGAGAAGTACAATAATATGAGTGCAGTAAGAGGCGAGTTTAGCTCTCGCTTTGGTTTTATAATGGCCGCCGCAGGATCTGCTGTAGGTTTAGGTAACATTTGGGGTTTCCCTACACAAACCGCAAGTAATGGTGGTGCCGCATTTTTAATTGCGTATTTAGTACTGGCATTCTTTTTGGCTTATCCTGCTTTAATGGCGGAGCTAATGATTGGTCGTCATGGCCAAGCAAATGCGGTTTCTTCACTTAGAAAAATATCTAATAAACCTTGGCAAAAACATTTTTCTTTTGCGGTTGGTTTTGGCGGTATTTTATGTGCTGGCTTTATTTTAAGCTTTTATGCCATTGTTGCTGGTTGGATGCTAAGTGCAACAGCAGAACCTATTACAACGTTAGTGGGCGCAAACTCTGCATCTGCTTGGCTAGGTGAACAGTCACTTAGCAGAAACATCATTTTCACTATGATCTTTATTGTACTAACCGTTGCTATTATTAGTCGTGGCGTTGAAAACGGAATCGAAAAATGGTCAAAACGTTTAATGCCTGCTTTGCTCAGCATTTTATTTGCGTTAATTATTTATGTAATGACCCAAGATGGCGCTATTGAAGGCTTAAAGGCGTATTTAGTACCTGATTTCTCATCTATTTTTGATGCTAACTTGTTAGTTAGTGCACTAGGGCAAGCATTCTTTTCATTATCACTAGGTACCAGTGTGATGATTATTTATGGCTCGTATATTAGTAAAAAAGAGAACTTAGTTTCGTTAGGTGCTTATGTCACGCTTATTGATGTATTTATTGCTTTTGTCGCAGGGTTATTAATCATTCCTGCTATGTATGTAGCACAAGCACAAGGGATTGAGATTTTCTCACCGACTACCGGAAAGCTCCTCTCTGAAGACACATTAGTATTTCAAGTATTACCTGCACTTTTTGATGGTATGGGTGGTATGGGGTTATTTGTTGGCTTTGCGTTTTTTGCGCTAATGAGCATTGCAGCACTCACCTCCTCTATTTCAATGCTCGAAGCGCCGGTATCTTATACGGTAGAACGCTTTGCAATGTCTCGCTTACAGGCCACTTGGGTAATTGGTGCATTAATCACTCTAGTGAGCATCACGATAGTGTGTAACTTAGAGTTACTGTTTGGCTTAGTGATCACCTTAACCACTAAAGTGGCACAGCCATTATTAGGTCTTATGTGTTGTATATACGTAGGCTGGATTTGGTCAAGAGGCTCATTACTAAAGGCCATTCAAGAAGGTAACCCTGAAGTACACAATACCTTATTTTGGAAAGTATGGCCTTGGTACACTAAGTTTGTATGCCCACTGGCGATAGGCCTGGTATTTTTACATTCATTATTAAGCTAAAGTTAGTTTCTGCTCTTAACAACAAAAAAGCCCACATTGTGGGCTTTTGTAATCAAGGTACTAGTTGTAAAACCATATCTTGATGAGCAATGCCATCTTCTAAATATTCAGCATTAATACTTTCAAATCCGAATGAGCGATAAAACTCCAGTAAGTACGTTTGCGCACCAATATAAATATCACGTTCTGGCCATTGGCTTTTACAGCAATTAATGGCCTCTGTAACCAATTGCTGAGCCAATCCTCTACCTCGTTCCTCTTTAGTGACTAACACGCGACCGATCGCACTGTATTTTGCGTTTTTTTCGTAGCATCGAGCATAAGCTTGTAGCGTATTATTTTTCACAGTGTAAATATGCAAGGTACTTGGTGCTATATCATTATCGTCAAGCTCTGGATAAGGGCACATTTGCTCAACTACAAATACCTCTACGCGCCCACGCATTATGGAGAATAAGGTTTGCGTATTGAGCGCAGTAAAAGTTTCACATTTAAACGCCATTGTAACTCCTGTCGTTGGCTCTAATAGACATAAAAGCCTATACGTTATTAGGGCTAGGCATAATAGCAGTAATGCAGCTAGGGGCTTAATTAACCGCTATGCTATATAATAAAATGGCTTAAAACAAAAACCCAGCATAAGCTGGGTTTGTTTTAAGTAATTATCTACCTTAGGTAAATAGTCGCTCTAACTGATCGCATAATTGCGAGAGATTTACATGGTCGTGCTCTATGGTTAAATCTACATAACCATCGCCTTTAAATGCTCTATCTAACTCAATTAACACATGGGTTTTATGTGCTTCTGGAATGAATGATAATTCAATTTCTTTCACTCCAAATAAACTGCGGCTGTTAGGCTTGTATTCTAGCTCTTGATAACAACCAGACACTGATTGAAACGTTGATGCGCGCAAGTGGCCTTTTTCAACATCAGCTTTAGTTAGGCTAAAGCCTAGCTTTTCCATGGCCTGCATACACGTTTTAACAGCTTCATTGGGGTACACATGTAAATGGTCTTTATCACTTGGATCAAGCGCTAAATCAATGTCCAGCCCAGTTTCAAGCCAAACATAAGATTGGTTATACCCTGCATTAATTTCAGTAATAGGTGTTTCTGAATGCAACCGTGCTTGAAAAGGAATCGTTTTAACTTCCCCTGGCTCTACCGTGCCTATATCTGTAATGCGCCACTGCTCTATAACGTGGTTGGTAAAATAGTCACCATCTTCATTTGATGCTTTAACTCGCGTCATTAATAGTAAATCTAACCCTGCAATTTCTTGGCTTACATCACCAGCTGTAATAACGATTTGCGCATTAAATAATTGCCCAGGCTGAAGGTGCTCTGTTTCTAAAATAGTGTCTACTTTGGCGGCACCAATACCAACCGATGCTAAAATCTTTTTAAACATATTTTTCTCCTTAAGCTGAGCGGCTCTATAATGTGCTCTAACTTAAACTTCGTCGTTAGCGCATCTTAACCACATTTAAATGCTCTTGTCAGTGAAAAACTACTATTTACATGCTGTTTACGATTAAATAAGTGTTAAATGTCCATTTTTCATACGCAACAGAGCAAGTATTTGATTAAACGGCGCTTAAGCCTAATCTTTTATGAAGGACTTATTGTATGAGTAAAATGGTGAGTATTTGTATATTTATTTTCAATGGTATTGATTTTTCGTTACACTAAACCTCCCAATGAAGTGATATTTATAATTATGGAACTAATTTACTTTGCCGCCGCGTTTGTGTTTGGCTTTGCTGTTTATCAGCTAAAGCTCCCTCCTCTTATCGGTTTTTTACTTGCGGGATTCGCGCTTAATTTAGCGGGCTATAAAAGCACCGAATTACTCAACACCATTGCTACCTTAGGCGTTACGCTTTTATTATTTAGTATTGGTTTAAAGCTAAAAGTAAATAGTTTAATGAAACCACAAGTGTGGGCTTCTGCTACTTTACATATTATTTTGAGTAGTGCGTTATTTAGTGGCTTTATGCTATTACTTAGCCTATTTGCACTGCCATTATTTGTTGATTTGAGCTGGCAAAGCGCTTTATTAGTTGGCTTTGCATTGAGTTTTTCTAGTACCGTTTTTGCTGTTAAAGTGTTAGAAGAACGTGGTGAAATGGGCAGCTTACACGGAAAAGTAGCCATTGGTATTTTAGTTATGCAAGATATTTTTGCCGTGGTATTTTTAGCTATTAGCACAGGTAAAATCCCTAATATTTGGGCTTTGGTACTTATTATTTCACTGCCGCTAGTACGCCCAGTTATGGGGTGGATACTAAACCGCTCTAAACACGGCGAACTCCTGCCATTATTTGGGTTTTTCTTTGCACTTGTGGCTGGTTATCATGCATTTGAGCTAGTTGGTTTAAAAGGTGATTTAGGGGCATTAATAATAGGTATGATGATTGCGCCTCATAAAAAGGCCAGTGAACTTTCTAAGTCATTACTTAATTTAAAAGATATTTTATTGGTTGGCTTTTTCTTAACAATAGGTTTAAACGCAGAGCTTACCACCAGCTCATTACTTGCCGCGTTATTACTGGTGTTAGTATTACCAATCAAAACGTTTTTATATTATGTGCTAACAAACATGTTTAACTTACGTGCTCGCACCTCATTGCTAACCACTTTTAGTTTAGCTAATTATAGCGAGTTTGGTTTAATAGTTTGCGCTGTAGCCGCCTCTACAGGCATGATCACCTCTGAGTGGTTAGCCGTTATTGCAATTGCCGTATCAATTACTTTTATTATTGCATCCCCTTTAAATAAGCGTTCTAACGAAATTTACGCAAAAATAGAGCCTTGGCTACTAAAGTTTGAAAGTAAAACTCGTTTATCCGAAGAACTGCCTGTTAACCTTAACGACACTAAAATTGTTATATTTGGCATGGGCAGAATTGGCACAGGTGCTTATGAAACAATAAATGCTACGCACCCACAGCTAGTTGCAGGTATAGACATAAAGCCTGAAGTAGTTGATAAGCACATAAAACGCGGAAGAAATGTATTAATAGCAGATGCAACCGACCCTGACTTTTGGCAGCGCGTAAATCACTCTCGTGTTGAAATGGTCATGCTAACAATGCCACAGCATATGCAAAATATTTTTGCGTTAGAGCAATTAAAAGCATCGGGTTATAAAGGGCAAGTTACCGCTATTGCTAACTACCCTGATCAGCAAAAAGAGTTAGAAGAAATGGGTGTAAATTCTACCTATAACTTTTACTTAGAAGCCGGTAGTGGTTTTGCTGAGCACGTTAAACAAAAATTATTTTCGTAAAGCAGCACTAATTTGAATTTACATTCTTTTACAAGCTAATTCTCTAACATAGAAAAAAGCAGGTAAACTAAAGACTATTGGTAAATATTAGCGCAAGCACCTGCCCCTAATTAGACTCCAGCTAACGAAGGGCTTGCTAATAAAATATATTAATCCAGAGGGCCTGCTCCCTCGTTAAATAGGCTGTTACTTGCCCGTCACAGCCTATTTTATCTCTTTAATATACCTTACACTTAGCTATGTTTTATAAAACCTTTAAAGCCAATGGATCCTACACAGCTAAAAATTGCCGTTAATACTATTATGCCCTTTGGAAAGTACGCAGGCCGCCCTTTACTGCTTTTACCCGAGCCCTATTTAGTATGGTTTAAACAACAAGGGTTTCCCGACTCAAAGCTAGGCAGCCAACTCGCCATGATGTATGAGGTAAAGCTCAATGGGCTAGAGCAAATGTTAATGCCATTACTAGAAAAGAAAAATAATTAAATTAAGAACTTTTTTATAAAGGGGCTGTCTATTACTTTGCTACTTGTTGATTTTGATTAAAACCCAAAAAAGCGCCCTTGTTAACAAGGGCGCTTTTTTATTGAGTGTTTTTTATCTGCGTACTTTTTATTTATGTACTTTTTATTTATGTATTAAAAGCTGCTATTTACTAATCGGTAAGCTGACAATAAATTTAGCTCCGCCTAAGCTTGAATCTTCAATTGTACACTGACCTTGATGCCAAGAAATAATTTTACTGACAATAGCCAATCCTAAGCCAAACCCACCGGTTTTTTTATCTCTACTTTTATCCAATCGAGTAAATGGCTTAAATACATTTTCACGCTCAACTTCAGCAATACCATTGCCATCATCTTCAACAATAAAAACTATATTATTAGCTTGCGCTAATAAGGTTATTTGCACACTATTATTGGCATGCTTTAAAGCATTACCTACCAAGTTTTGCATTATTCTCGCCATAAAGTGACTGTCGCAGCGGTAAATCAGTTCACTGGGTAATGTAGTGCTTAACTTTATTCGCGTATCAAAACTGAGTTTTTCAACCACCGTTTTAACCACTGCCACTAAATTACAATTGATCAGCTGTAAACTCGGTTGCTGTGAATCTAAACGTGCATACTCAAGCATTTCAGAAACCAGTGCCTCAAGTTCATTTATATCGACTTGCATATTAGCTAAGTATTTTTCGGCTTTATCATCGAGCATTCGGTCTTGAAGCATTGCAATGGCAAATTTTAACCGCGCCAGTGGCGTTCTAAATTCATGCGATACCGATGAGGTAAGCTCTTGCTGCGCGGTTAATAAAAACTCAATTCGCTGCTGCATCACTTGCAAGGTGCCCGTTATAGGTAAAAAAAATGATTTAGAGCTATCTGTTAATTGAAAGTCCTGTGAGCCACCTACGGCCTCGCATGCATTACGCAGCTTAGCAAAGTCTCGCCACAGTAAAAAACTCCACAAACCAACAGGAATGCCTACAATTAATAACAGCAATAAGTAGGGTAAAACAGAGGCAACGGGCTTGGCTGCCCCCCCTATAGGGCCAACCTGTAATAGTTGTGTGGCGTTAAGTTGAACATACCAAACTATGCGCTGTTGTTTATCATATAAATAAAGGTAGTGATTTTTTAATAGCTGAGCTTGTTGCTCGGCGGGTAATATTAAATCGCGCTGAGCAATCACTTGACTAGAAAAATGGTTTTTTAGCTTTGTAAGCCCATTAGGGGTTTGTGATAATAGCCACAAAGACTGGCCAAACTCATCGTCGAGTAGCACCTGCTGCTGCGATTCTTCATATGGCCAAAGCTGTTCAATTACCCCGCTGACAATAAATAACGAGACAATAATATACACATACAGGCTTATAAACAGCTTGCCCATTAACGCAGCTTAACACTAAGCATTAATTACATATCCCACGCGTCAGAAACAAATAAATAGCCTTGTCCCCAAACAGTTTTAATCCGATAAGGTTTGTCGCTGTTATCGCCCAGTTTTTTGCGAATTCTTGAAACGCGTACATCTACGGTGCGATCTAGGCCATCGTATTGTCGCCCTATCATATGTTGGTGCACATGTTCGCGGCTCAATACTTCTCCGGCATTTGATGCTAGTAGCCAAAGTAATTCAAATTCATGTGAGGTTAGGACTATTTCTGCGCCCGATAACTTAACAATACGGCTGGTTTTATCAATAAATAAGTCGCCAAACTGCAGCTCTTCGGTGGCTTTTAAGTTAGGTTGCCCACGGCGTAATAATGCGCTAATTCTTGCTAATAATACACGTGGCTCAGCCGGTTTAATAACATAGTCATCAGCGCCAAGCTCTAGCCCTATTACCTGATCAAAGTCTTCACCTTTGGCCGTTAACATTAAAATAGGAGTGGTGTATTTATCACGTACTTGTCTGCAAACACTAAAGCCATCTTTACCTGGCAGCATTACATCTAAAATAATCAGGTCGACGGGATTACTTTCAAGGTAAGTAAACACTTCATCACCACGATCTAGTACGTCGACTTCTAAGCCATTATGTTCGAGGTAATCTTTGGTTAATTGCTGTAAACCAAGATCATCTTCAACAAGTAATATTTTTGGCATTTACTACTCCTAAATTAAAAAAAGCTCCACGGTGAACGCAGCCGATACTGTTTTTTAGTATGGGCACTTTGTACTTCAACGAGTACGCTCGCAAGTGAGTCACCGGTGTGAGGATTGATCAGGGAGTATATGGTCTCCACCTGAACACGCGCTTTATAGCTAAACTGACCAGAACCTTGCTGTTGCCAGCATCGTATTTGCGTATTTTGTTGATACAAACACACATCTTTAACCGCTAACTGCTGCCATTTAAACTGCAAATTGAGATCGCAAAAATCATGCTGTTCAGAGACAACACAAACTTTGGGAGATACATCAAGAATTGTTTGCGCCACGCTAACGCCACTAAGTAGTGAAGAAATAAACACAAAAAAGATTAAATACTTCATATTAAAAAGTATGTTCAAATCCTATAAAGGCAGTCGTTGAATAATGACGTTCAAACAGCGGGCTACTATCCATAGCCGAATAGTCATAATATGCTAAATGAAAACGAAGAGCGTTGGCCTTGCTAAGGGGCCAGCGGGCATCGATTTTAGCATAAGGTTGCCAACTACTACCAACTACTATTTTACCTAACAGTGTTTCATCACTGTTTAAACCGTAATAATAGTCGTTTAATTGCGCAGACTTATAATTAACTCCCACAGTGGGCTTTAATTGCAAATTACCTACTTGCCCATGATACTGCCATTGTATTGCAGCTCGCCAACCATTATAAGCTGAGTTTACATCGTGCAATGCTTGCACGGATAACATCTGCTGCTCAGCTACAAAGGAGTAACTAATACCTGCATCTAAAACGAGCTTGCGCTTACTAATATTATTAATATTTATTTGTTGAGGCGAGGTATCTGTTTCTAACTGGGTAAATTGATTATTTGAACTAGCACTTTTTAGCGCAAATATATTTTGCGGGTGCCAATCAATAAAAAAACGCGACTCAGGGTTTAATTCTGTTACTAGGCTTAAGTTATGCTGTTGCGTTTGTTTAATCGAGTAGCCAACTCGGCCATTATCAAAAAACCACTGTTGCCCATAAAAGGCTATTTGAGGAATGATCACCAACGGAATATTATCTGCACCATATAATGGATTAGTTATTACTCCCGCCCCTATACTCATACTTAAATGCAGTTGCTCTGTAGATATATGTGCATCTACAGGCTCGTCACTTTGCGCAAATACCTGAGCATTAAACGAAAGAGAGATTAATAATATTATTATAAAATAAAACCGCATTGTGTTCATCGTACATATATAAAAAGGCCATTTATCCATAGTAGCAAGGTCATTGAGAACAAGCTCTAGGCAGTTACAATCATTAACAACTTTTATACAATTATGATTACTTTGCGGCTTATATACTTAGCCTAACAGCTCTATTGATAGGCAATAGAGGAGCGGTAGATTAAAGGCTTACGCTATCTGGGCTTTTATACTAAGAGCAACCTTAGTAAGTGTATTGCATTAAATTATTTTTTCACCCATATTTTGCGCTATATTCCACAAGGCACTTATAGCCGGGTCGTTTAATTCCTTATGTAATACTGCCAAGCCAATATCAATACCTTTAGGTGCATGTGTATTTGTTTGCAGAACGTGTACTTTGTCTTGTAGTGGACTGTTATCTAAAACTATTTTAGGGATCATTGCTATACCAAAGCCAAGGCTCACCATAGATACCATCGCTTCGTGCCCCGCTACTTGTGCATAAATTTTTCCCTGAATATTATTTTTTCGCCACCATTGCTCCAAGCGCTGCCTAGCAAACCCTTGCTCTGGCACAATAAATTCAAGTTCTGACCAATCAATACTACTTGTATTACTAGCAAGCTTTTGCGTAATTGAGCACGCAATTTTAGGCGCAATAAATACCAGCGGCGAATAGCCAATATCAACAAAGGCAATTTGTGCAGGTAACTTATTTGGCTTAGCAGCAATAGCCATAGATTCGTGGCCATCTAAAACACGGTTTATTGCCAGCGCAGGATCGCCGGTATTTAGGGTGATTTCTATATGCTGATGTTGAGCGCGTAACTGCTCTAAAATATGATGTAAAAAGCTGTACGATGCGGTTACTGAACAATAAATACTCACGTTGCCATAAATATACTGCTGTGGCTCTTTTAGGTTCGCTTTAAAGCGCTGCCAATTAGCCAATGTGGATGTGGCGTAGTCAATAAATGCCAGCCCTTCGCGGGTTAGTTTTACACTGCGGTTATCACGTAAAAATAGCATTACCCCCACTTCGCTTTCAAGCTGCTTAATATTACGGCTCAATGTCGGCGCACTTATATGACAAAGTTCACTGGCACGCGAAAAGTGCAATGTTTTTGCCAACGCTAAAAAGTAATTTAAATGCTTGTGATCCATAACCAACTCAGTATTTCATATTATGAAACACTCTAATGCAAATATATCAGTTTACGCAAGAAAAGATTTTTCATATGGTTGAGTTAAGCAAAGCAACAGCAATGCATCTAACAAACTGAATCAATAGGACACTAACATGGCGAATTATTTTAATACCTTACCTTTACGCGAACAATTGGCGCAATTAGCCCAATGTGAATTTATGAACGCAGACGAGTTTACTGACGGCGTTGATGCTCTTAAAGGTAAAAAACTGGTTATTGTAGGCTGTGGCGCACAAGGCTTAAACCAAGGCTTAAACTTACGTGATTCTGGTTTAGATGTGTCGTATACGCTGCGTGACTCGGCCATTAGTGAACGTCGTCAATCATTTTTAAACGCGTCTGAAAATGGCTTTACTGTAGGCACTTACCAAGAACTAATTCCAACTGCCGACGTAGTATTAAATTTAACGCCTGATAAACAACATACTTCAGTGGTAAACGCAATTATGCCACTAATGAAACAAGGCTCAACCCTTGCCTACTCTCATGGCTTTAATATTGTTGAAGAAGGTATGCAAGTACGCGACGACATTACCGTTATTATGGTAGCACCTAAATGCCCAGGCTCTGAAGTGCGTGAAGAATACAAACGTGGCTTTGGTGTACCAACTCTAATTGCTGTGCACCCAGAAAACGACCCACAAGGGCATGGTTTAGCTCAAGCTAAAGCCTATGCCGCAGGTACTGGCGGCCACAGAGCCGGCGTACTTAAGTCGTCATTTATTGCTGAAGTAAAATCAGATTTAATGGGCGAGCAAACCATTTTATGTGGCATGTTACAAACCGGTTCTATTTTATGTTTTGATAAAATGATTGAAAAAGGCATTGATGCAGGTTACGCCTCAAAACTAATTCAATACGGCTGGGAAGTAATTACTGAAGCCCTTAAATACGGTGGCGTAACCAATATGCTTGACCGTCTTTCAAACCCAGCTAAAGTAAAAGCGTTTGAATTAAGCGAAGAACTAAAACAAATTATGCGCCCACTATATAACAAACATCAAGATGACATCATCGATGGTACTTTTTCACGTACCATGATGGAAGACTGGAATAATGATGATGCAAACTTACTTAAATGGCGCGCAGAAACAGCCGAAACTCACTTTGAAAAAACCCCAGCGGGCAATGTTGAAATTGCTGAGCAAGAATTTTTTGATAACGGTATTTTAATGGTCGCTATGGTTAAAGCAGGCGTAGAGCTTGCATTTGAAACCATGACTGCCGCAGGCATTATTGCAGAGTCGGCTTATTATGAGTCATTACATGAAACGCCACTGATTGCTAATACCATTGCGCGTAAAAAGTTATTTGAAATGAACCGTACAATTTCGGACACGGCTGAATATGGTTGTTATTTATATAACCACGCATGTTTACCTTTGCTACAAGACTTTATGCAAAAAATTGACACCGACGTAATTGGTAAAGGCTTAGGTGAGCATAGTAATCAAGTAGACAACCAAACGCTAATTCAAATTAATACAGCATTACGTGAACACCCTGTTGAAAAAGTAGGCGCTACATTACGCGGTTACATGTCAGCAATGAAAAAAATAGTTTAATCCCAAGTTAATCTAAGTTTCACTTGTTAGAAACCAAGCCCACCTGCTTTTGCGGTGGGCTTTTTCGTACCTGCATAGCACGCTATTCATCACTCGCTCAAAATATATAATGTGTTAAAATAATCACCTACTTGGTTCAGTTGTAAACAAAATTACCCTTATGATGATACAAAACCTTTCTATTACTCAAAAAATCACCGCTTTAGGCAGTGTTATAGCAATCTGTGTTGCCGCGCTCATAGGCTTAACATCGTTACATAACGCAGAGGATATCATCGAAAAGCGCATGATAGAGTCTGAACTTCCAAGCAAGTTACAAACTATTAGTAACCATATTGGTGGCGAAATAAACGAGCTTTTAGGCGCCGCAGAACAACTTTCTTCAAATGTATTTCTGATTGATTGGGCAAATTCAGCCACCGAGGACGACTCTCAACTTCTTAATGAGTTAAATAGATTAGTACAGCAGTACGATCTTGCTACTGCATCATGGGCAAATAGAGACACCGCACAATACTGGAACCAAAATGGCTTTTTACGCGTATTGAAAAACGATGCCGCAGATGGCTGGTTTTTCGCATTTAAACAGTCAAAGCGCCCTTATGACATTAGTATTTATCAAGAATCTGCTAACGATGTAAAAATGTTTATTAACCATCAGCAACCCAATGGTTTAGGTTTGGCAGGGCTTGCTAAAAGCATTACCGATATGCAAAAGCTACTGCAGCAATTTAAGATTGAGCAATCTGGATTTGTTTTTCTTGCCAATAAAAATGGCTTGATCCAGTTACACAAAGACGCCAATAAAGTGGCTAAAGTAAATATAGATGCCCTGTACGGCGAAAATATACATAATAAATTATTAAATAGTAATGGCTTTTCATTGGCAGAAATTAACTTAGCAGGTGAAGACACCCTGGTTGCTGCAACACCAATAAAAAATACTGACCTTTTTGTTGTAGCCCAAGTACCTAAAAGCGAAGTGTTTTCGAGTGTGAGTAAATTAGAATGGCAAATTTTAACCTTCACTATAATTATCGCCCTTATAGCGAGCTGTATTAGTTATTTGCTTGCTCGCTCATTGTCGTCGCCACTGTCGAAAATAGCCGAGCTATTCTCTCGTTTAGGCACAGGCGATGCTAATTTAGCATATAGACTTCCTTACTCTGCGCAACCTGAGCTAAATTATTTAACCGATGGTTTTAATCAATTCATCGAAAAAATAGACACAGCAATTAAACAAGTTGCCCATGAAAGCCATGGGATCCGCCAAAGCTCTGACCACGTGTTTGCGCAAGCAAAACATAACTCACAAGCAATTGATCAGCAAAAAGAGCAAACAATATCAGTTGCTGCCGCCATTAACGAAATGGGCGCAACAGTACAAGAAATAGCACAAAGTGCCGCCAACACGGCGAAGTTAACCAATAGTAGCCGTGAAAACACCAGTAAAAGCCATCAACAGGTACTGCAAAGCCAAACGACTATTGCAGCTCTTGCTAGCGACATAGATGGCATTACAGAGCAAGTAACCTTACTTTCTAAAAAAACGCTTGATATTGCTAGTATTGTTGACTCAATTAGAGGTATTTCTGAGCAAACAAACTTACTTGCGCTTAATGCTGCTATTGAATCTGCGCGTGCGGGCGAGCACGGTCGTGGTTTTGCTGTTGTTGCCGATGAAGTGCGAGCGCTGGCTAATCGTACCTCACAATCAACCACTGAAATTCAGTCGATGATTGAAGAATTAACCCAAATATCGAATGATGTTGTTACCGATATTAGTCAGTCCAAAAGTAAAGCTCAGCAAAGTGTAGGGGCAATGCAAAACTCAGTTGAGCTGCTTGATACAATTACTGAAACAGCAAATCAAATTAATGATATGGCAACCTTAATCGCAACAGCAACAGAGCAGCAAAGTAATGTAGTAGCCGATGTAGGACGTAATATTGAGCAAATTAGTGAAATTAGCGACAAGTCGATGAATGAGCAATTAAATACTGAGCAGGCTATTCGCGATTTAGCAAATAGCGCACAAACGCTTGCGTCACTTGTTGCCACTTTTGAGGCAAATCGCTAACTCATTTTTTGTAACATTTAAATTATACCTCTGAGTAAAATTACAACTACACTTAACTGGTAAGTAGTTTTGCTTAGAGGTATTATATGAAAGCCACTCAACTTAAATATTATTTATCATTTAGCTTTATACTTTTTTTGTGTGCGTGTAGCTCACCGCCAAAGTTAGCGCTGCCGCAACTCATTGAGCCAGCAAACTTTAAGCTACAACAGATCGAAACTCCAGCAGAAATATTTAAATTAGATACCAGCTTAACGCGGCAATTAGATTCTCATTTAAACAGTCAAAATTCAGCCCAACATATTGCACAAGGCATATTTAGCTTTTTATTAAAAAATGGTGATGACTCACTTGCCTATCGCTCATCTGCCACTTTAACCGCTGCACAAAGCTATCAAAATCTAAACGCTAACTGTTTGTCATTATCTATATTAGCGTATAGCTTAGCGGAGCACTTAGGCTTAAAAGCGCAATTTCAAAAAGTACATATCCCTGAATATTGGGCACTTGATCAAGGCGTTAATTTATTAACCGGACACATAAATTTAAGCCTTAATAGCCAACCTCTAATAAAAGATGCTGGCACTTTATTTTACCAACGAGATCAGCGCTTAATTATCGACTTTGACTCTAACAGCCGACAAGCACGCTTTAAAACAACACGATTATCAAAAAATACTGTTACCGCTATGTTTTATAATAATAAAGGTGCTACTGCGCTAATAAATAAACAATATGAATTAGCCTATAGCTACTTTAATGCAGCAACTAAGGTAGCACCTAATTTTAGCGTTGCATGGGGGAACTTAGGTGTTTTATTTAAGCAATTTAACTATTTAAATGAAGCCGAGCAAGCTTATAATTACGCCCTTCATCTTGATAAAAACAACAACACAGCACAAGGTAATCTTGCTATGTTGTACTTACTTACAGAGCGAGAGATGCAAGGAACTCAAATACTTAATCAGCTTGATAAACAGCGCCAAAGTAATCCTTATTACCATATATCACTTGGTAATACCGAGTACGTACATAAATATTACGCTAAAGCACTCAAACACTTTAAAAAGGCCTATACATTATCCCCCACACTTCACGAAAGTCATTTTGGCTTGGCGCGAGTTTACTTTCAGTGGGGCGATACAAAGCAAGCAAAGTACCATTTGCGTAAAGCCGGAAAAAATGCTGATTTTTTACATGACAAAAAACGTTATGACGCAAAGTTAAAAGCGCTGCAATCATTAACCGCAAAGGTAGGTGCCCATTAAACAATTAACTGTCGTTATTATTTTTCTGCTTTTAAGCCCTTTTGTTAATAGTAAAACGGCGCAGCAGCTACTTATTGATGATTTATATTACTTAGCAGACCAGCAACTTGCAGGTAGAAAAACAGGTTCTCAAAGCGCAGAGCTTACAAGAAGCTATATAAAACACAGATTAAGCCAAGTTAATAATAACGTGGTCGAGCAGCCATTTTGCTATAAATCGGGCCTATTTAGCCAAGCGTGTGGTATTAATATTATTAGTTCCAACATAGGTGCTCTAGAGGCAGTAACACAGGCAAGCGACCCATTACAAAAAGCCACTCGTATTATTATTACCGCACACTATGACCATTTAGGTAAACGTGGCGGAAAACTGCATCCTGGAGCAAATGATAATGCCACCGGTGTTGCTGCTTTAATTTATTTAGCAAGCGTATTTAATAATAAGCCACTGCCTTTTTCTCTTACCTTTGTAGCCACAGATGCAGAGGAAAACGGCTTACATGGCAGTAAATATTTTGCCAAAACACTGCTACCAAATAGCGTTATTATGAACATAAATTTAGACATGCTAGGGGTTAAAAAACGTCGTAGCAACTTATATGTATTAACCTCTAGATCGTTAAAAAACACCTTAAATAGTGTGTTTTTAGCCGTTGAAAATAATAATGTAAATTTAAAACCGGTTTACTCCGCAGCGCAAATGAGCAGATATATAAAATCTAAAAATATAAACTGGCATAAAGCGAGCGATCACTATTCGTTTGCAAGACAAAAAATCCCTTATGTTTACTTTGGCATGGGCTACGACAGTGCCCATCATACAAGTAATGACACCGCTGAGAATATTAACAGCAAACTTTTTACTGATGCAGTGCTATTAATAGAAGCCTTTATTAACCAGCTTGCTAAAACACCACTCCCACTTAGCCCGTCTTAAATGATGCTACATAGGCTTCTTTTTTAGCCCTAGATAATTTTTTCACTTGGTATTCTAATTTACTTGCTGCACTTTTATTGCCAACACTGTGCTGATGAATAAGTAAAAGTGGGCCTTTACCTTTAAGGTTTTTTGCACCATTACCCGCTTGGTGCGTAGCAAGACGTTGCTCAACATTGGTCGTTATACCCGTATACCAATGGCCGTAGCGGGTTTGTACTATATACAAATACCAGATAGATGGCTTTTTTAAGCAGCTCTGATCACTGCATTTTAAACTTTTTTGATTATCAGTGGTCAAATCGCTACCTTAACTTAATGCCCTTAACAAAAAACAATTGCTTAAAAGGGTTTTACCTTCAGTGACTAATCGGTATCATGCAGATTATAAAAAATAAGGATCACAACTAACAATGCAGTCGTTAAAAACTTTTTCTCTTTGGCTTATCGTTGCTTTAACGCTTAGTTCAGCAGCTGGGTGTTCTAGCTGGGTATACAGAATCAACATCCCTCAAGGTAACTTTTTAGAACAATCTGATGTTGATAAACTGCGTGTAAACATGACTCGTGAGCAAGTTGTTTATGTATTAGGCAAGCCTATCGCCGAAAATGCATTTGATAATAACACTTGGCGTTATGTATATAGCTTTAATAAAGGCCGTAGTAACGAGCAGTACAAATCACTGGTTATTAACTTTGAAAATGAAAAGCTTGCTTCTATTTCAGGTGATTACGAACAGCCAGAAAACTTTACTACTCCACTCGAACAATAAGCACCCTCGCTTATAAAATTATAAAGGTGAGTTAAGCTCACCTTTATAATAGCTAAAACCTTATGCTATCGCTCTATAGGACGGCCACCGGTTACTTTATTTGCTCGCCCTTCTTCTTTCGCTTTTTCAGCTCGTTTTCTACGCGCATCTTTAGGATCGGCAATTAAAGGACGATAAATTTCAATTCTATCCCCCTCTTTTAGCTCTTGATTAGGCTTTACAGTTCTATTCCAAACACCGAGTGTTAGTGCTGTAGCATCTATTTCTGGGTGTTTTTCGATAATTCCTGATTGAATAACAGCTTGTTCTACCGTTGTTCCCTTAACAACTTCTATTGTTAAGCTTGTTGCTGTTTCGGGTAGTGCAAATACAACTTCAACATCAATCATACTCTCACTCCATAAACCTGTTTCGCGCGCTGAGTAAACGCACTCACCATATTTTTTGCAACATCATTAAATATTTTACCAAACGCTAACTCAATCAACTTACTCGAAAACTCAAAGTCTAATTGTAACTCTACTTTGCAAGCATTTGCGTCAAGTTGTTGAAAGTGCCAACGCCCCTGCAACATTTTAAACGGACCATCTACAAGATTTAATACCACGGTTTGCTCATCAACAAAGGTATTTTCTGTGGTAAACCACTTTTTTATACCTGCTTTTGATATTTCTAAACTCGCGGTCATGCTATTATTGTGTTGCTTAATAATTTTTGAGTCTGAGCAATTAGGTAAAAACTGAGGATAGGCTTCTACATCATTAATAAGGTCAAACATCTCTTTAGTGCTGTACATAACCAGCGCACTTTTTTTTATTTGTGGCATACTCACTCCCAACTGTGTGGTGGAATTTTAGCAAGCTTTACGCGTTTCCCCAAACTTTCACGCTGCTTAAATTAATTACTAAGCTTTTAAATGCATTATTAAAAAATCGATGTAAAACATCTCGTATTACGTATAATATAGGGCACTATGGCTAAGAATAAATCATCAAAATCGACAAGCAATACCATCGCGCTTAACAAAAAAGCGCGACATGAGTATTTTTTACACGATAAGTTTGAAGCGGGTGTAGAGCTCCAAGGCTGGGAAGTAAAAAGCATCCGAGCTGGCAAAGTTAACATCACTGAAACTTATATCCATCTTAAAAACGGTGAAGCATTTTTATTAGGCGCCCAAATTCAGCCTCTTAACAGTGCATCTACCCATGTAATTTGTGATCCTTTACGTTATCGTAAGTTACTATTAAGCAGACGCGAGCTAGATCGCTTAGTAGGCGCGACTGAACGCGATGGCTATTCATTAATTGCTACTGCTATGTATTGGAAGAATTGCTGGGTGAAACTTGAGTTTCATTTAGCAAAAGGTAAAAAATTACACGACAAACGCGAAGACGGTAAAGATAAAGACTGGTCGCGTGAAAAAGAACGCTTAATGAAGCATAAAGCATAAATAAAAACGCCTAATTTATTAGGCGTTTTTTTATTTATTTTAAAATAATTTAACGCACAATTTTAAACCAAACTGCATAAATATACTGCAACTTAGTGGCTGTTAATAAAAGAATAAATTATTACAAAATAAGTGCTCACTAAACTATTTAATTCTTACCACTAATTGCAACGCAAGATTTATATTAAAACCCCGCTTTACGTCGAACTTCTATCTCCAAGTAAATAAAACACACTGACTATTTTACCAGCAACACCCAGACTAAAGTCACATCACACCGCAATTGCTAACACCTTTGTTACATGGTATTAATATGGAGGCTTTTTTAGCTACCAAATTCAACAAAACTAACAAGGACTTAAGGATGAAGCAATTTGCATTTACCCCTAGCTTAATTGCAGGGGCTACTTTGGCATTAACAGCTGGCTTTACAACAACAACATACGCCGCTGATGAAGTGAAAAAAGTAGAACGCATTGAAGTAACGGGCTCTCGTATTAAACGTTCTGATATGGAAGGCCCTTCTCCGGTTCAATCTATCAGTAGAGCCGATATTGATAACATGGGTTATGACAACCTACAGCAGTTGCTTGAAAGAATGCCTGTTGCAGGTAGCGGTACTTTCTCTACCCGTGGTAATAACCAAGACTCTACTGCAAATGGTTCTGCAGCGGTAAGTTTACGTGGCCTAGGTGCTGACGCAACTTTAGTACTTATTAATGGCCGCCGTGTTGCTATTAGTGCATTCGCTGAAGGTATTACTAACTCATTTGTTGATATTAACAGTATTCCTGTTTCAGCGATTGAACGTATCGACATTTTAAAAGATGGTGCATCAGCTATTTATGGCTCTGATGCTGTTGCGGGTGTAGTTAACGTTATCTTGAAAAAAGATATTGATGGTATTGAAGTAAACTTAGGCTACGGTGGCACTGACGGTCCTAATTACGAAGAAACATCAGCCAGCATCGTTTGGGGTACAAGTAACGAAAAAAGCAGTGCTTCCGTTATTATTGACTACTTTAAAAACACCTCTTTATCGTCAAGTGAAATGGGCAGTTTAGGCACTGCAGATCAAAGAGCTTTAGGTGGTGAGGACTTTCGTTCATCACGTGGCTTCCCTGGTTACTTTTACGTTGATGGTGTAAAAACCATTGACCCTGCTTGTCCAGCCGATAGCGCAACTGCCAGTGGCAGCTGTTTGTTCGATTACGGCCCATACGGCTATATTGCACCAGCATCTGAACGTATTGGGGCTATTTCGCAGTTTGAGTATAATTTTGATAATGGTATTACCGCATTTTTAGAAATGGCAGTACAACACAATAGCTCTGTGGCTATGGGTGCGCCAACCCCGCTAGATGAAGATGCAGGGCTTACTGTGCCAGCAAATCATCCTAATAACCCATTTGGTAAAGATATAGATATTGGCCGTTACAGAACGGTTGATGCCGGTGCTCGCCAATGGGATATTGAATCAGATACGATGCGTTTTGTAGCGGGTTTACGAGGCGAATTTAACGACTGGAGCTGGGAGACAGCGGTACAAAAAGGTCGTAGTAAATCAATGCAAACTGGCGATCGCTCACAAGGCTGGGTGCGTACCGACTTTTTACAACAAGAAATAGATGCCGGTAATTACAACCCATTTGGCGGCACTTATAACGATCCTGCAGTAATCGACAGAATCACTACTAGCTTAGTACGTCAAGGTGAGTCACATATGACCTCATTTGACGCAAACATTAGCGGTGAAGCATTTAGCTTTGGCGACGATGTGGTGATGATGGCAGCCGGTATTGAGTACCGCGAAGAAGACGTTACAGATATCCCTGATGATCAGTTCCGTCGCGGTTTAATTTTTGGTACTGAAGCTGTATCAGCCGCAGCATCGCGCGATCAATATGCTGCTTATGTTGAATTTTCAATTCCACTAGCTGATACATTAGAATTGCAACTTGCTGGACGTCACGATGACTATAGCGATTTTGGCACAACTACCAATCCAAAAGTTGCACTTCGCTGGGCACCTAGTGATGAAATCACGGTTCGTGGCTCATGGGCACAAGGCTTTAGAGCACCCTCTTTAGCACAAGTTGGCCTAGGTCCATCAGAAAAAAGTCAGTTCTTTATTGATACTCAACGCTGTCAACAAACGGGCTTAGACTGTCAGGCACTTGATTACAACATTCAATTCTCTGGTAATGCAGACTTACAACCTGAAGAGTCTGAATCTTGGAACGTCGGCTTCATTTGGGCCCCTAGCGCAGAGTTTGGTTTAAGTGTTGATGTGTGGAGCATCACCCAAGACAATAAAATTGACCAAGAAGAGTTTGGTCCAATTTATGCTGCCGAGTGTGGTAACCAAAACAGTACTGTATGTGTTCGCTTACCGCCTACTAATGGTGAAAGCTTAGGTTCAATTCAAAAAATCTATAGCACATTTGAAAACGTCTCTTCACAAGAAGTATCTGGCATCGACTTTTCAGCAAATTACAATCATTCATTGGATGATTTAGGTTTATTGAAATTCAATTTAGAGTGGGCTTACCAAAACAAATTTGAAAAAGATGGCCGTGATTACTCTGGTGAGTATGGTTACCCTGAGCATCGTTGGATTTTCTCAACTAACTGGGAAGTGGGCGACTTTAATACTAATGTTAACTTAAGTTATGTTGGTGAGTTTGAAGACACACCTGATATCGACTTTGATGGTAACTTAGATTTTGATAGCAATACATCACGTATGATTGATTCACAAGTGTTGGTTGACTTACAAACGTCGTACCGTATCACTGAGTCAGCTAAATTATCACTAGGTATTAATAACTTGTTTGACGAAGAGCCTCCTTTTGCAATTGGTGATGGCGATTCTGACCTTTACGGTTATGCGTCTGGGGTTCATAACCCACGCGGTCGTTATATTTATACTAAAGTAAGCTTCTCGTTCTAAATTAGAAGCAACAAAAAAACCGCCAATTGGCGGTTTTTTTATTTAAAACGAGAGCTAAATTATAGATCGCCTTCGTTTTCAGATAGGAACTTAGCAACGCCTTCAGGGCTTGCATCCATACCTTTTTTACCTTCAGTCCAACCAGCAGGACATACTTCACCGTGCTCAGTGTGGAACGCTAGCGCGTCAACCATACGTAGCATTTCATCAATGTTACGACCTAGTGGTAAGTCGTTCACTACTTGGTGACGTACATTGCCTTCTTCATCAATTAGGAAAGAACCACGAAACGCAACACCCGCTTCAGGATGCTCAACGTCGTATGCTTTACAAATTTCATGTTTAATATCTGCAACTAGTGCATATTTAACTTTACCGATACCGCCATCTGCAACAGCAGTGTTACGCCATGCGTTGTGTGAGAATTGTGAATCGATAGAAACACCAATTACTTCAACGCCACGTTTTTGGAATTCTTCATAACGCTTATCAAATGCAATAAGTTCAGAAGGACATACAAACGTGAAATCTAGTGGGTAAAAGAAAATAACTGCTTTTTTACCTTTAATTTTTTCATGAAGGTTATAGCTATCTACAATTTCACCGTTACCAAGAACTGCTGCAGCGGTAAAGTCTGGTGCCTGGCGGCCTACTAATACACCCATTTTATTCTCCAAATATTTTGAGTTTGTTGTCAATTGCTTATGCAATGCTGATAGTTATATGGGCTCTAAAACTTAAAAACCAATAGCGCACATATAATTATTATTATTCTAGAGAGAACTGGTGCGAAATGACAATCGTATTTAACGATTCCTCCCATCGATAATACTGAACGCTAAAAAGTGATGGGGTTTATTTTATTAGCTCAGTTTCTTGGTTATAAAGTATTAATAAAATGAAGACACAAAAAAACCTGCAAATGCAGGCTTTTAAAATAGGTTTAATCCATTATGTCGCTGGGCATATCGCCACGAATTTGTTGCCAAATTTCACCGGTTTGATGACCATATTTACGCATCATCATGATCGCACCGTCGTGTTCTCTGTTTTCGGCCAATTTAGTTAAGTCTTTATAAAACTGGCGAGCCAACTCACGCGTCCCCGGATCTGAAAAATAATGACAACCTATTTTTGAATAAAATCCTTTAAAGCCATTGAGTATAAGCACGTAAATACGATTATTACCTGCAACAGCTAACTCGTGATGCACTTTATAATCGTAATCAGCAAATGCTTGCGCACTGTCTTCTAACTCATCGCTTTGTGAGAGAATTTCAATCACACGTTCTGGATTTAACTTTATAGCTGCACGCGTATAAATTGCGCTTATATTAGTGCGTGCAGAGAGTAACTGGTCGGTTAACTCTGGCATTTTATCTTCATCAAGACGTGCTAACGTTTCAAGAATATTTAGTCCTGACGTTTCCCAAAAGTTATTCACTTTTGTTGGCTTACCATGTTTAATAGTTAACCAGCCATCTCGAGCCAATCGCTGTAATACTTCACGTAACGTCGTTCGGGTAACACCTATTAACTCTGAGAGTTCACGCTCAGCAGGTAGAATAGATCCAGGAGGGAAATCGCCATTCCAGATAGACTCTACTATGTATTCTTCAGCAAATCCTGCTGGGCTTTTCGCTTTAAAAATTCTCATCCAATTCCCACTCGAATTAATTCACACTACTACATACGATTAACCGACTGATTGTACCAGACGACGCTCAAGTAACAAGTAAAGTACGCCATATTACTGCCAGTATGCGATTAAAATATTTGTGTCTATAAAATGCTTTATATTTTTTACTAACACTTGTCGCAAGCACTTATATATTCACCCTAGATACATTTTAAGTAGTTATTTACTTTAAGTTCGCGCCTTGCCTTATTAACTTATTACGTAAAGTCACCTCACACACATACTTTACTCGTTTAAAGGGCTACCTCTTTATTCACATTATTGGATTTTTATTGGCTTTTAGAATTATAACCTTAACTTTAATCATCATAAATGCATGTGGGTAGGCTTTAAGTCGTTTTGCTTGCCCCTAACTTTATCCTACGTCATAATCTAACGTCTTATTTAAATACGGATTTATTATGAACTGGCTTGCACAATTACCCACCCAACGTACTCCTTGGCTTTTGTTTAGTGGTATTGTTTTTCTGCTTGAAATAACGGCACTGTTTTTTCAATATAAAATGGGATTGGCGCCATGTATCATGTGCATATATCAGCGTACTGCGGTATTAGGTTTACTTATTGCAGGTATTATTGGTACAAGTAATCCAGAACATAGAGGGGTTCGCTTGCTCGCCTATAGTGTATGGGCTGTTTCTAGTGTTTGGGGATTTATAATTGCCCGCGAGCATATCGAAATGCAAACAACCACTGATCCTTTTGCATTTAGCTGTGAGTTTGAACCTAACTTTCCTGCCTTTATGCCATTACATGATTGGATCCCAAGCTTTTTTGCAGCCACTGGTGATTGCGGAAACATTGACTGGCAATTTGCGGGGCTAAGTATGCCGGCATGGATGGAAGTAATATTTGCGCTGTTTGCAGCCACTTTATTTTTACTGGTAACGAGTCGCTTAATGACTAAAAGGTCGCTGTAATGCTTGTGTTTTTTTCAAGCCAAATTAATGCTCTAAAACATTTAAAAATACGTGACAGACAAGCTGTTATAGCGATTTCTTTAAGTATGCTTTCACCTGTTAATAAAGTACTACTTCGTATTATAAAATTATTATTACTCAGTCCGCTGTTTTTAATATTTGCCGTATTTGAAGGCTGGTTACTCATCCCTTTTTTACTACTCGGTGGGTTGTGTTACCCACTACTAACGACTCCAATTGAGATTAACTTTGCTAAAAAGCATTTATGTGAAGCATTAACCCAATATACTAAGGGCGCTTAACGCGCCCTTTTTAACTTAAAACGAAACCTTACCTTCAAGCTTTGCAGCTAATTTTTTACCTATACCTTTTACCATTTTCAAATCCTCTAACGATGTAAAGTTACCCTTTGCTTCGCGATAATCTATAATAGCTTGTGCTTTTTTCTTACCAATACCAGGGAGCTTAGATAGCTGGCTAACATCAGCAGTATTAATATTTAAAGCCGCCTGTTTTACTTGCTGAGTTATTGCTGAGGTATCAACATTTGCGTAGGTAAGAGTTACTGGCAACATACAAAAAGCTGCAGCTAAAATACTATATTTTAGTTTTTTCATCTTTCTTCCTTTTTTGTTCATACATGAACATTTACTTTGTTGTTTATATGTTTAAGTCATAACGCAAAAGGCTTTTTACACCTGCACTTTATTAAATACTTAAACCTAACATTCACTCCCTGTGAGATCCTTAACTGCAACGGTACACAAAAGTGATTAAGTTAAATAAAGTAAAGTTAATCTTTGTTGTCAACTATTATCACTTAATATTAATTAGGGGACTTGCAAATTTAGGCACAAACTTGTACTGTACATAAAAACAGTAATCTAATGGTTTATATATACTATATGCCACGCAAGTAAGCAGGAGAAATCATGGCTGTTGTTGTTAAATATGTTGTAGAACGAAACGGAGTCGAGCGCATGACGTTTACTACCAAAAAAGAAGCTGATGCCTATGATAAAATGCTCGATATTGCAGAGTCGCTTGAAATTTTGCTAGAAAAAGTTGATGTACCATTAAGTGAGCAACAAGTAGAGTCACTCGCTTTAGAAATGGCAAAAAGTAAAGATGACTTCATGACAATATTAAAAGGTGGTAAAGAGCCTATAGCCCCTAAAGCTGCTGTAAAAGGCAAAAAAGCAGATAATGTTGCACCCATAGAAGAAAGTAGCGACAAAAAAGCGAGTTAATAAATTTTGCATAAAAAAGGGAGTAACCTAAGTTACTCCCTTTTTTTGTTTATAACTTTTTATAGTTCTTGTTCTACTTCATCAAATAAGGTTGTAATTTCTTTAGCTGGCTCATTGGTCATTAAGCTAACTAATACAATCGCAATACTTGATAAAATAAAGCCTGGGACTATTTCATAAATAACGCTACTTAAACTCCCACCATTAATGGTAATTGGTGCGTATATCCATATAAGTACTGTTGAAGCCCCCACTAACATGCCTGCTAAGGCGCCAGCAAAGTTCATTCTTCTCCAGTAAAGGCTAAACAATACGAGTGGTCCAAATGCAGCGCCAAAGCCTGCCCACGCATTACTCACTAAATCTAAAATAGAACTATCTCTATCGTAAGCTAAGTAAATAGCAAACATAGCAACTAATGCCACACTAATACGCCCAACAAAAACCAGCTCTTTTTGAGAGGCTTCGCGATGCAGGTATATTTTATAAAAGTCTTCAGTTAACGAGCTTGAACACACTAGCAATTGTGAAGAGATAGTACTCATTACAGCCGCTAAAATAGCTGCTAATAAAAAGCCAGCAATCAATGGATGAAAAACCAATTCAGATAGCACTAAAAATATTGTTTCTTTATCATTTATCGGCATTTCATTTTCTAGTATGAAGGCTGCCCCAAATAAACCAGTTAGTACTGCGCCTATTGCTGATAATGTCATCCAAGACATACCAATGCGTCGCATTGCTGGAATATCTTTAACTGAACGTACCGACATAAAGCGTACTATAATATGAGGCTGACCAAAGTAACCAAAGCCCCAAGCTAACGCAGAAATAATTGCGATAGTAGAGCCACCAGCAAACCAATCTAGCATATTTAGAGAATGAACTTCACTGGCCTTTGGCGAGATAAGTAACAGGTCATAGCTTGCATTAGCAAGCGTTTCCATTACTGGGTGATCAAGCATAGTAAACGTTACTATAGGTACGACTAATAGCGCTATAAGCATAATGCAACCTTGTACAAAGTCGGTCAAACTTACCGCTAAAAAACCACCAAAAAGCGTATAAAGTACTACAACACCCGTAGTGACATATAGGCCAACTTCGTAGCTCATTCCAAATGAATTTTCAAATAACTTACCACCAGCAACCACGCCAGATGAGGTATAAAGTGTGAAGAAAACAATAATAACAATAGCTGAAATAACACGTAATATATTTTTATTGTCCGCAAAGCGATTTGCAAAATAATCCGGGATAGTAATTGAATCATTCGCTTTTTCAGTATAAACACGTAGCCTAGGTGCAACTAAGAAGTAATTTGCCCAAGCACCAAGCACTAAACCAATCGCAATCCAAACCTTACTCAAACCAAAAAGATACATAGCGCCGGGAAGGCCCATAAGTAACCAACCGCTCATATCAGATGCACCTGCAGATAGCGCAGCAACACTTGGTGATAAATTACGGCCCCCTAACATGTAACCTGAAACATCGCTGGTTGATTGCTTAAATGCATACAATCCTATACCTAGCATTACAACAAAGTATAATGCTAGTGAAATAATCATTCCTGTTTCCAAATTCGCCTCCACTAATAAATTGCAACAGGCTTTTGATCCAAATAATGACTCTTAAAATATTATAGTTAAGACAGTATTGGGATAAAAACCATTCTCTGTCACTATAGCATGGGTAATAGTTAAAATTCCAACATGTCAACTTTAGTGAATTAAAAACAAACAAATCGTATGTATTTAAGTCAAAATTTCTGTAACTTATTAAAAATATGTTATTAATCTAAGATAAGCTTATTTACATCATGCTATTTTTAATGTTTTGCCATATATTGTTACAATCAATAGTTATTTTTTATCTATACGGAATTTTTTATGTACTTTTACGCTGCACGCCAACCGATCTTAGATCGCGATAAAAAGCTTATTGGCTATGAATTACTATTTCGTGATGGTGTAAATAACGTGTTTCCCGATATAGATGGAGATGAGGCAACAACACGCCTAATAGAAGGCAGCCAGTTTAATTTTGGCCTTGAGGATTTAACTGACAATAAACCAGCATATATCAATTTTACTCTAGAAACTTTACTAAAAGGCTACCCTACTTTACTGAGTAAAGACGCTGTGGTGGTAGAGATACTCGAAACGGTGCAACCTGGTAAGCGTTTACTTGCTATTGTTAAAGACTTAAAAGAAAAAGGTTATACATTAGCCTTAGACGACTACATTCATCAACCTGTGTGGCGTCACTTTTATCCATTTGTTGATATTATAAAAATTGACTTTTTAACCTGTAATATAGAAACAATTAAAACAATTATTGATGATTTAAAACCTTATCCACATCTAAAATTACTTGCTGAAAAAGTTGAAACCCACGAGGTGTATAACCAAGCATTGGAACTTGGCTTTGATTATTTTCAAGGGTTTTTCTTTTCAAAACCAGAGATGATCCAAAGTAAAGCGCTTCCCCCCTCTGGTATGACATTAGCCGAACTACTTTATGAGACCTCAACGCTTGATATGGATCTAAAAAAGATCACCGATATATTTGAGCGAGATGTAAATCTATCTTATAAGTTACTGCGTTATTCAAACTCTGCAGCATTTGCTAGACGTGCAAAAATAAGCACAATAAAACAAGCGCTTATCACCCTTGGTGCCAATGAAATTAAAAAGCTTTTATCTTTATTATTTGCAGCGCAAGTTTCAACAGATAAGCCTATGGAGCTAATTAGGTTATCGCTCACTCGGGCGCGTTTTAGTGAGTTACTGGCTATTTCGCATGGTAAGTTTAAAGACACAGGAATGGTTTTTTTAACCGGCATGATGTCGCTTATGGATGCTATATTAGATGAGAGTATGCAAAGTGTGATGCAAAAGCTGCCATTATCTAATGAGATTAAAGCCGCTTTACTTAATGACGAGGGCTTGCTTGCAAGCTACTTAAACTTGGTTAAGTTTTATGAGCAAGGCAATTGGCAGGCAGCTAATCAGATCAGCCAACAACTTGGTTTAGATGATAAAGTACCCGATGCTTACCACGAAGCAATTAGCTGGGTGAACGAGCAAATGCAGTTAATGAGCAATGTTTAATAACAACTTTCTAATCACTAATGAGAAAATAAAACGCCAGCATTGCTGGCGTTTTTAATAGGTTTACAAACTTTCTAAAAAATCTTCATCAAAGTCATCAGGCTCTTCTTTGATTGGCGGGTTACCGTCGTAAAGTTCGTATAATTGGCGTTGAAAATAAATATCTTTAATAAATAAGTAAGGGTCTAGTGAATCGTTCAATAAACCTTCTTGCGCAATTAGTGATGCACGGGCCTCAACAGCTTTTAACGCAAACACTAAAATTGTTTGTGGTGTAGTTAACGCTATTTTAGGTAAAACAAAGTTATCAACTACATCGCCGGTTAAGTTACGCGCTGTAGAAGGCCCCATAGCAGGTAGCATCAAGTAAGCACCATCACCTGCACCCCATACACCTAATGTTTGCCCAAAATCCTCATCTACATGTTCTAGACCTAATGAGCTGGCCACATCAAATAAACCAAAAACACCTACGGTCGAGTTAACTAAAAAACGTGCTAAGCTAACACTGGCATTACCTGGTTTACCCTGTAAACCGGCGTTGATCATATCTACCGGCGCACTAATATTATTGGTAAAATGCACTAAGCTTTGACGCACTGGTACAGGGGTCACCGTGATATACCCTACGGCGGCCGGTCTTAGTATGTATGTGTCTAAAACATCCATATTAAAGTCGTATATTGGGCGGTTAATATTTTGTAGTGGATCGCGCTCGTCCTTTTGGCTATCAGGTACTTGTGCACACCCGGCCAGCACTAACAAAACTATATAAATTAAACCATGTTTTAACATCGCGTATCCTTAAGGTATTAATGTGTCTATTTGCAGTTGCAACTGACGGGTACTTTCACGTTTTAATGCTGCTGAATGCCCTTCTAACTCACCGCTACTTGGCATTACTGAGTCATCATTAGAGATACGTGCAGTAATAACTATATCTTCTGCGCTTGACAAGTTTAATCCTGCAACCATAGAGTTTGCATCACTTAGTTCAACTGTAATAGGAAATTGATACTCGTTAAGCTTAACAACCGCTAGTGGCATTGGAGAGCCATTTAACGCTTTTGCAAAAACAAATAAAATTCCGTTTTCAGGTTGTTTATTTTTAAGCTCTGTACTTACATTTACTGTCACTTTAATTGCTGCACTCTTTGTAACATCAACATTTTGTGCTTGTTGTTGTTCAATCTCACTAATACGCTGCGCAATCATATTATAGCGGGTATCTGCTTTATCCATACTGGCAAGTAATACTTCAAACGCTGCTTTTGCTTGTACCCAATCTTTACGTTCGTAAGCAATGAGTGCTAATAAAGAAATAGCATCTAAATTTTGCGGCTCTTCTTGCAGTACTTTTGAAAGCATACCTGCAGCACGTGTCATGCTTGCCTCACTGCCCTCAAGTAACAGCACTTGGCTGTAACTAATAAGCACCTGCATATTAGCAGGATTCATTTGCAACGCTTTATCAAACGACTGCTGCGCCATATCAAATTCGTTCAATGACATAGCCACACGGCCCAGTAACATCCAGGCAATTTCGTCATCCCCCGTTTGGTTAAGCTTAGTTCGCAGTGCCAATGCAAATGCTTGCAGCTCGTTTTCACTCAGCGGCTCGCCTTTTTGCATAACAGCTCGCTCACCGTACTCTGCCAAGTTATCCATAGCATCGTGCCAAGCCGATATTTGCTGCTGATTACCGGTCATAGAGTAAAAAATACCGGTTAGGGCAATCACAAACGCACCGCCTGTTAAGGCAAAAATACGATTATTACCACGGCTATTAAGTGACTTTTCTGGAGAGAGCTCATTGAGTAAGCGACGTTTGAGCTCGATCACTGACTCACTGTGATTTTGTGCATCAATTCGCTGGTTTTCTAAGTCGTTTTGTAGCTCAACTAAACGCTGTTCATAAATACTAATAAGTTCTGCGTTCGCATTGTGCGTAATGGTTTTAACACGCTCTTTTTTTAAAAAAGGCAACATCACAAACAACAGTGCAATAAGTGTGAGTAAAGCAAAAGACGCCCACATTAAAATCATTTAACTTTGCTCCTGACGTTTATTTTTAGCAATTAATTTAACTAACATTGCTTCGTCGTTGTTGCTCCAGCTTTGTTTTACCGATGCTTTGCGTTGGCGAATAACAATAAAACCAAAACCAAAAATTACAATCAATACCGGTAAAACCCACAGCACTAAAGTTGCAGGGGTTACTGGTGGATCGTAATGTACAAAGTAGCCATAACGATCGATCATATAATCTATTACTTCGTCTTTCGTTTTACCATCTTTTACTAAAGCTAATACTCGCTCGCGTAAATCTTTTGCTACTACCGCATCAGAGTCGGCAATATTTTGATTTTGACACTTAGGGCAACGTAACTCTTTGGTTAGCTCTTCAAAGCGAACCGCTTGCTCGTTACTGTCAAATTGGTAACGGTCTTGCTGAGCAAGCGCCCCCATACTGACAAAAAGGCTAAGGGTTAATAACAACCACTTCATTATTTGAGCTCCTGCATAATTGGTGCAAACTTAGCACGCCACACTCGCGGATTTATATCACCGGTATGGTGCAACAAAATGGTGCCGCTTTTATCAACTAAAAAAGTTTCTGGCGCACCCGACACACCTAAATCTAACGACAGTGTGCGATGTAAATCTAAAATATTAAACTGATATGGGTCGCCAGCACGCGTTAGCATATTGGTTACGTCACTACGCAGTGCTTGCATATCAAATGGCCCGTCAAAATCGGCATCGTAACCTTGCACATAGTACAAGCCTATAATTTTAACGCCTTGCTCGCGCAATTTAGTTAAGTAGCCTAGCTCTGCTAAACATGTAGGGCACCAGGTACCCCATACATTTAATAAATAAACCTCACCTTTTAACTGCTCATTGCTCCATTGCTTATTATCTTGCATTAGATCTGGCAGGCTAAATTCTGGCATAGATTGCCCTAATCGCCCTGTTTGTATTTCCCTTGGGTTAGCAAATAACCCTTGGAATAAAAACACACAAATAAAAGCAAAAACCAGTAACGGTGCTATAGCTAAAAGCTTACGATTCATGCTTCGCTCTCCGCTGTTTCTTTTGTTGATTGAGGCGATGAGGTGCGATAGCGTTTATCAAATAAAATAACAAACCCTGCTAACGAAATTAATATACCGCCAATCCACATCCAACGCACAAATGGCTTATGATAAATTCGTAATGACCACGCGCCTTCGCTTAATTGCTCACCTAACGCTAGGTATAAATCGCGTGTGAAGCCTGCATCAATTGCTGCTTCTGTCATAAACTGCATGCCAATATCGTAACGGCGTTTTTCGGCATGTAACTGAGTGACTAGCTTGTCATTTTTTAATACCGATACAACACCCGCATGGCCACTGTAATTAGCTCCGCGAACATTTTTCACTCCTTCAAAGCGGTATTGATACTGATTAAGCTGCACCGTATCACCTGGTTTCATTGATACGTCGCGCTCAACCGAGTATGCCGAAGTAAGGGTTACGCCAGCAATTACAAAGGCAATACCTATATGGCCAAGTACCATAGCCCAATAACCTAAACCTAAGCGCTTAAAGCCTTCTTTAAAGGTGCTATGTACGGTAACTTTACTGTACAAATCAATACCTGTTGTAATTACAATCCATACAGCTAACGTGGTTGCTAATAAGGTAAGCGGTGCAATCACATCATAGCTAGAAAATAACCAAGCAAAGGTAATAATAATACTGACTAATACACCCATTAGTATTTTGTTTTGTAAAAACGCCCATTTATTTTGCTTCCAGCGTAAAAACGGCCCAATACCCATTAAAATAGCAAATGGCACTAACAGTATTGCAAACATCTTATTAAAAAATGGTTCGCCAATTGAAATGCTGCCTAAGCCCATTTCTTTGTGCACCATAGGCAATAAAGTACCTAGTAATACAATTAAAGTAGCAACCACTAAGAATATATTATTTAGCCACAGTGCTACTTCGCGCGATACTAACTTGTAACGCCCTTCGCTTCGCACTTGCGATACGCGCATGCCATAAAGTGCTAATGCACCGCCAACAACAATAGCTAAAAAGGCCAGTATAAATAAGCCTCTATCAGGGTCAGTTGCAAAAGCATGCACAGATACAATAATACCTGAGCGCACAATAAAGGTGCCCAGTAAGCTAAGTGAAAATGCTGCAATTGCTAACAGTACTGTCCATGATTTAAATACACCACGTTTTTCTGTCACACTCAATGAATGTAAAAGTGCTGTTGCTACTAACCAAGGCATTAAAGATGCATTTTCTACTGGATCCCAAAACCACCAGCCGCCCCAGCCAAGTTCTGAATACGCCCACCAACTTCCTATGGTAATACCTAAAGTTAAAAAGCCCCACGCGGTCATAGTCCAAGGACGAGACCATTTGGCCCAAGTATTATCTAGCTTGCCAGTTAAAAGTGCCGCAATTGCAAAAGCAAACGCTACAGATAGCCCTACATAACCCATATAAAGTAACGGCGGGTGTATGATCATACCCGGATCTTGTAGTAGCGGATTTAAGTCGCGCCCCTCTACCGGAAAATAAGGTAATAAACGCTCAAATGGGCTTGAAAGCAATAAGGTGTACATCATAAAGCCAACACCTAAAAAGCCAAGCACACCAAGTACACGAGCACGCAATACCCAAGGTAGTGCTTTAGAGCGCAGTGCAACAACAGCTGTCCAACCAGCTTGCATCAATAACCACAATAAAATAGCGCCTTCATGCCCACCCCAGGTCGAGGTTATTTGATAATACCAAGGCAAAGAGCTACTTGAGTGATACGCCACATACGCAACTGTAAAGTCATTTGTAAGGCTGGCATAAATAAGGGCGGCAAACGAAATAAATACAAATACAAATTGCCCTACCGCTAACGAAGGAGCAGCACGCATTAAGCGTAAATTACCGGTATGTGCCCCCCACAGCGGAAAAACACATAATAAAACGCTTAGCACCATGGCAAGCGTTAAAGAAAAATAACCAAGTTCTGGGATCATTATTAATTACCACTATCTAGGTTGTATTTAGGTTTCTCGTGTTTAATTCCTTTTAACGCTTCTGCCACTTCAGCAGGCATGTATTCTTCATCATGCTTAGCAAGTACTTCAAATGCTTCTATTACATTGGGCTCCACAAGTACACCTTGTGCAACTATGCCTTGGCCTTCGCGAAATAGGTCAGGCAAAATCCCCTGATAACGCACTACCACGGTTGGGCCTGTATCAACTAAAGTAAAGCTTACTTTTAAACTTTGCTCATTGCGCTCTACCGAACCTGGTACAACCATGCCACCAATGCGTAGCTTTTGGCCTATTTGTGGTTTTTCTTTATTGGGGCCTTTACCGTCAACAAGCTCACTTGGGGTATAAAATAAATTAATGTTTTCTTGTAATGCATACAGTACCAAGCCTATTGAGGCACCAATACCAAACAGCACTGCAACAATAACTAAAAGGCGTTTTTTACGTCTTGGGTTCATTATATTTGCTCCTGCTTAGCATTTTTAATACGAACTTCTCGCGCTATTTGTTGCTCTACCGATGCCATAATATGCTTAGTCTCTCTGAGTGAACTAAATAAAATACCTAATAAAATAAGTGCGCATGTACCAAAAGAAAGCCACACATAAAATCCATAGCCTCCCATTGCAATAAAATCAGAAAATGAGTCAAACTGCATAACTACCTCTTAGTTAACAACTGGCGCACCCATGGGCGATGCTTTTCACGTTGTAATATTTCATTTTTAAGACGAATTAAAGTAACAGTGCCAACAAAAGCCGCAAACGCCAAAATGTTTACCATTAATGGCCAAAACATACTGGGATCAATTGCTTTGGTATCTAGCTTAGTTATTGAGGCTCCTTGATGTAGAGTATTCCACCACTCAACAGAGTAATGAATAATAGGTAAATTAATAACCCCTACAATAGCCAAAATAGAAGCGGCACGACCCGCTGCCTTCTTATCTTCAAAGGCATGGTACAAAGACAACACACCCAAATATAAAAATAATAAAATAAGTTCTGAGGTTAAACGCGCATCCCACACCCACCAAGCGCCCCACATAGGTTTACCCCATGCAGCACCGGTTATAAGTGCAATCGCAGTAATGCACGCCCCTACAGGCGCAATTGCAATAACTGCAAGTTCAGCGTTTCGTAACTGCCAAACCAGCGCAATAATGGCAGCAATTGCCATTGATGAATAAGCACCCATAGATAAAATAGCCGAAGGCACATGAATAAAAATGATACGGTAGCTGTCTTTTTGTTGGTAATCGGCAGGCGCAAAACCAAGCCCCCATACCCAACCAACTAACATACTAATAACCGTAACTACGGCAAAATAAGGCAATAACGTATTGCATAACTTATATGCACGCTCTGCTTTAGCATAGGGATGTAACCACTTCCACATATTAACTTACACTCACTTTTAATGCTGACGATATGGCGATTGGCGCACTAATAATAGCAATAACTAACATAGCGCCAAGAATGGCAAGCTGCCCACTATAATCCAGCGACATAGTACTGGTATCGATAGCTGACGTTGCAAAAATTAAAACCGGAATATACAAAGGCAACACCAATAAACTCATTAAAATACCGCCTTTTTGTAATCCTACAGTAAGCCCAGCCCCAATTGCGCCAATAAAGCTCAACAAAGGCGTACCTAATAATAGCGTTAGTAACGTAGCCATTAATGCTGTGTTATCTAAATTCAATAGTAGTGCAAACAGTGGGGTCATTAATACCAAAGGAAGCCCAGTGATCACCCAATGCGCGGCTACTTTAGCCAACACAGTTAACGATAACGGATACGACGATGCAATAAGTTGTTCAAGTGAGCCATCGTTATAATCATCTCTAAACAGCTTATCTAAGCCCAACATAGTTGAGAGTAAAGCAGCCACCCAAATTATACCCGGCGCCATTCTTGCCAGTAGACCGGGCTCTGGCCCAATAGCTAACGGAAATAATGAAATAACAATTAAAAAGAACAAAATAGGATTGATAATTTCAGCGCGCTGACGAAAAGCAAGTTTAACATCTTTACTAAACACGGCTTTAAAAAGTAACCAATAGGAGTGTTGTCGGGTCATTAGTGACGATACTCCAAAGTGAGTGTTTGTAGGTTGCTAAAATGAGCCGTTAAATCTTGATGCGTGGTTAGCAATATAGCTCCGCCATTTTTTAAATGCTCAACAAAACGTTGCTGTAAAAAGACAACACCACTTTTATCAAGTGCTGTAAATGGCTCATCTAAAATCCATAACTTAGCTTCACTTAACCATAATCGAGCTAACGCAACACGGCGTTGCTGCCCAGCAGAGAGCGTTCTAACCGGTACATCTTCAAGGCCTACTAAGCCAAGCTTACTTAATAAAGGGTATAAATCACCTTCATTAGTGTAGCCATTAATTGCCAGCCAATGCTTAACGTTTTCAAGCGCACTGAGCTGCACATTAACCCCGGTTTTATGGCCTATAAATAATAGATCTCTGGCGTACTCTTCATAGTACTTTTTAATCGACTGATTAAGGTACAGAATATCGCCTTCATCAGGCATAGAAAAGCCCGCTATAATACGTAATAAAGACGTTTTACCAGCACCATTAGCACCTGCTAATTGCATGATTTGGCCGCTATTAAGGCTAAAATTAAGATCCGCAAACAAACAACGTTCTTGCTTGATGCAGGTGACGGACTTAATGTGTAACAAGATGACGATTCTCTCTGCCAAAAATTAGGCGTTAGTCTATCATAATGATAGGGTAATACGAATATTGCTTTAAAATCGATTCACTAAAAATAAAGAAAACTTGATTTAAAATAATGAATACACCTACGCAAATTACATTATCTAATTCATTGGTTAATAACCTAACCTCTAATGCGCCTAAGCATAACTTAACCTCGCTTCCTGGCGAGATGCTTGCGGCAAAAAATATTCAGTTTTCTAAAGAATCGATTACCCTAGATGTATTAATAAATAAGCACTGGCAAACTCTCAGACTTGGCATTACAACTGCGCCAAAAAACTTAGACAAAATAGCCAGCGCAAATATACAGCTCAGTAATGAGGGCAAGTCACTTGCAATTACCCCCAACAATACAAGGCTTACACTTAATCAACCGGTGCAATTACAGCAATTTTTAAATTATATAAATACCGGAAGCGAGTTACAAAATAACCCTATGCCGGCGCAGGTCGTATTAACGCCTACACCCAAGCTGGTAATTGAAAAGCTTAATGCCAGCATTGCAATTAATAAAGAGGTAGCGCAACTACTGGCCGCCGAGCAACCATTAAAAATAATAATTAGCACTAATAACAAAGGCGCGCAGCTAGACGTTATCAATCGCTTTGTTGACTCCGTGCATACACAACCCATAACTCAAGCAAAACTAGCAAGTTTACTTGCGCAAAATTTGCCAAATGCACAGCTACAAGCAACCCCTAAATTTGCAATTTTAACGCATGCACAACAAGCAGGTTCATTTAAGCTTAATATAAACAATAATCAACTTAACCAACTTTCGCATACCGTAACAAACGTAAACTTGAGCAGCCAAGCCAACAAACTGTTAATTAAAACTAATATAAACAGTACCACTGTCATACTTAAAAACTCGTTCACAAAACCGTTTAATCAACTAATTTCGGCGCAGCAAAGCAGCGTATCAACAAGCAATTTAAATAACCCTACTAGTCCATTAATAGCGGCTAATAACAGCCCTATTGATTCTTGGTTAAAAAGTAGTTTTGGTGAACTAAAAACGCGTATAAGTGATGCAGTAAAATACTTCGAAAACAAACCTTTTGCCGCTATAAATCAAACGCCAACAGGTATTAATAAACTAAATGTCGCCGAGCAGTTAAACCAGCAACCTAACCAGTTGCCACCTTTAGTGCAGTTAACCCAATTAATTAAATCAAGTGTTAGCCTATGGCAGTTGCCAACAAGCATGCTCTTTGCAACAACGAGCAATGGCAAACTAAGTTCGCAAAATCAATTACACCCTTTAGAAGCTAAATTACTCGCTCCACTGCTAAACCAACTCAGTGCAGCTAGCGCAATAAACATACCCAATAACACGCCGCTTTTAAGCAGCAAAATAGCAGATATTGCACAGCAGTTATCGCAGCAACCAGCCGACTTAACGCGCCTCGTAAATCAGGCATTTAATCGGATGGTTTCTAGTAACAATTTGCACCCAACAGCTATACAGCGCGAAATTCTTGCCACATTACAACCAACGCAACTGACAAACGACACGCTGCAAAGCAGTTTTAGTAAGGGATTAGAGCAACTTGCAGTAAGCATTTTAGCCGCGCCTATTATTAGCCAAACAACTACACCTATTAGCATTAATAATCAAACCGGCTTAGATGCACTACTGCAGGTGTTATTACCCACATTTAAAACCGGCAACTCTGGTGCTAAATTACTTGAGCAACTGCAACAAAGCCAAGTGCAAGCACTTGCGGGGGAGTTAACACAAGTTAAAAATACCCTTGGCCAAGTAAATGTTACCCCTGCTAATCAGCTAGCCGACTCAAACCCCTTGGTAAACTTTTTATTACCAATGAAATTACCGCCAGAAGCGGCGCAAACAGAAATAACATTAGGCCAATATAAAAAGCCCAGTGGCGATAAGCTAGCAGGAAAAAATGTCTGGTTTGTTAGATTAAACTTTGATTATGCACAGCTTGGTCAGTTACAAATTACTGCCGAATTAATGGATAAAGCACTTGATTGCCAGTTATTTGCATCAAGCCAAGAAGTGACCGCTATGGCTCATCCGCATCTTGATAATTTAAGATCAAAATTAGCCAAGCATGGTTTGCAAGTAGGTGATCTTACTTTAAAGCAAGGCGATGCAAGCCATCAAGCTTTTTATAAATCGCATGCCATTATTAATATTAAGGTATAAAAATGAGTGACTCAGCCAACAACAAATCTGCGATTGGGCTTTTATATGCAGCCGGAAACTCGCCTATGGTAAGTACCAAGGGCTTTGGCAAATTAGCTGATGAAATAATAGCAGCGGCTGAAAAAAAAGGCATTATGATCCATCAAGATGAAGCATTAGCCAAAACGTTATCACACTTAGAGCTTGGGGAAGAAATACCTAAAGAGTTGTATTATGTAATTGCTGAGCTAATTGCATTTTCGTATGTATTAAGAGGGCAATTTCCGCCAGGCTGGCAAGACTTTCAAGGTAAGTTAAATATTAAGGCGTAGCTTTAACAGCATTAAAAAGCAAAAAAGACGCTAAGCGCCTTTTTGTTTATGCAATGAAAACAGCAGTTCTGCTTCTGCTCTAGGTAATTCGCATTCACGAATTACTTCTTCTAAATCAGCTCCAAGTTCGACCATTTTTACAGCACGAGAATAAATTTTTGCATCTGGATCGTCATACTTTTGCGCTGCTTGTTGTTGAGTTAGCTCTTCATTTTGCTGCTCAACTTCAAGTACTCGCTTACCAATACTTAATAACCCAGTGCGCAACTCTTGTACCTCACTGCGTAAAATATTAATTTGCTCAGCCGAGTCTTTAAATTGCTGCAGCTGAGAGGTAAGCTCACTTGCATAGCTGCTTTTAAATAGAATGATCATCGCCAATGCTATAAGGGCAACAGCTAACGCTATAATTGCTAAACTGAGTAATAACATAATTTTTATTGGTAAAGCTTATAAATCGCTCAACTCATCCCATTCGTCGTCACTAAGTAGCTTATTTAAATCAACTAAAATAAGTAACTCGTTTTCGCGATTACACACACCCTGAATAAACTTAGCGCTTTCTTCTGTGCCTACATTAGGCGCACTGTCTATTTCTGAGCTGCGCAAATAAACCACTTCAGATACGCTGTCGGCTAAAATACCAATAACTTGCTCTTCAGCTTCAATAATTAAAATTCGCGAATTATCTGTTGCATCCGTACCGGCTAAACCAAAACGGGCACGAGTATCAATAACCGTAACCACATTGCCACGTAAATTAATAATACCAATCACGTACGAAGGTGCACCAGGTACAGGGGCTATTTCAGTGTAGCGTAATATTTCTTGCACTTGCATTACGTTAACACCGTAAGTTTCGTCTTCTAACTTAAACGTTACCCACTGTAGTATTTCATCATTATTATCTGCATTTTTATTTGCTGACAGTAACTTATCTTGGTTCATGCTGTTTCCCCGTAATGGTCATTACTACTGACGGCTGTCTAGGCCTTTCTCTAATAATGCATTTAAATTATTTACATCTATTAAAGCGCACATTTTTTCTTTAATAACACCGGCAAGCCATGGGCGCTTACTTTGGTTTGTACGCCATTTTACATCTTCTTTACTCAATGTAATGTTATTTATTAGCTTTTCTGCCAATAATCCCCACTGACTGTCGCCTAGTGTAATTAAATACTTGTAGTTAAGTGACGCCTCTAACTTTTCGTCATACTTTTCTGGCATAACCCAACGTGCGGTATCAACCACATTAAGTTTTTCATCTCTATTGAGCATAACGCCTTTAAACCACTTTGGTTTACCAAATAAATGATTTACTTCATTTAATTCATGTATACCGCCTAACGCTTTAAGCGGCACAGCTAGCGTTAATCCTGCCACTTCAAAAAATAAGGCTTGAAACTGCCCGTCAAAATAATCAGCTTGGCTTTGTGCGGCTAATATTTGCTCGGCCGACAGTGTTTGCTCAGCAGAGGTAACTAGAGCTTTGATTTCTTGCGCTATCGGCTTGTTAATAACTTCTGGCACAGCTTGCTCAAATACTGGCGTACTTTGTGTGCTCTGCGCTTCTAAATCTGGGTGTTCAGTTTTTTTATCCGTTACTTGCTCAAGTAATTTTGCAACGGGTTCAAGATTATCTACAGGCTCGTCTTCGCACAATAACGCGCCTAGATATTGAGTCATTACTTTTTCATTAGCAAATAATTGCTTACTCATTGATTAACCTTGTTCTATTAAATAGTCGAGCAATGCCTTGTAGGCATATACCCCGCGAGACCGTGGACAAAATTCACTTGGAACTTGTTGCGCTAAACTGGCGTCTCTAAATTTGGTATCTACCGGAACAACGCCCGGCCACACTTTATCAGTATAAGTATTTTGCAGTGTTTTATATGCCTCTAACGAGGCTTTCGTGCGCTTATCGTACATGGTGGCAATTATAGTATATTCATAGCTTTTAGCTTGAGATGTTTGCATTAACTGCATAGTACGCATCATTCTGTCGAGCCCCTTTAGCGCTAAAAACTCGGTTTGTACCGGCACTAAAATGCGTTCACTCGCAGCTAGCGCATTAACCATTAATACGCCAAGTACTGGGGGGCAATCGAGGATTGCATAGTCGTAATATTCGCTTATTTTTGCAAGCGCTTTTTTTAATATTAATCCCATGCCGGTTTTATTGCCCATACTTCTATCTAGGGTAGCAATAGCCATAGTGGCGGGTAATATATCTAAGTTTTCAATACTAGATGGACATAATGCTTGGAGTATTTCTTCGCTTTGCATGCTAGTTCCGCGTACAAAAATATCGTATACGCTAACCTCTAAATCCTCGGAATCAATGCCAAAGTAATAGGTTAATGAGGCATGAGGATCGGTATCAATCAATAATACGCGCTTACCTTGAGATGCTAAAATACCTGCAAGGCTAACCGCGGTTGTGGTTTTCCCTACTCCACCTTTTTGATTTGCTACAGTCCAAATCTTCACATTGCATCCTAATTACAGTTCATTTCGAGTCGATATACGAATACCGCCATGGGGTAAACGAATTATTTTTATTGTATTATCGTCAGAGGGTAATTCTGCTTCAGGCTCAGGTTTAACGACTACTTGTTGCGGCTCAACGCTTACTACTTCTGCTGTTGGTGGCAACCCATATTTAGATAGGGCAATAACTACTTTGCGATTTTCAGCACGCCCTTGCTTAGTATCGTTAGTGGCAAAAGGAGAATATTGACCATATCCCTCAATCGCCATTCGCGCTGAATTTATACCTAGGCTTTCAAGCTCAACTAAAACGGCTGTTGCACGCGCCACCGACAACTCCCAATTCGAGCGGTACATTTCATTACCTATGGTTTGGTTGTCAGTATAGCCGCGTACTCTAATATAGTTATCTACCGGAGCAATAATATCTTTAATTATTTTAACAACTTGCTTAGCTCGAACTTGCGCTACACTACTGCCACTTGAAAATAGCATGCCAGAACTAAGCTCAATGATCAGCCAATCTTGGCTGAGTTCTAAACTTGCTTCACCATCGCGTATTTCATCTATTAATGACGATTGCAGCTTAGCCAACAAACTATCGAGTGGTTTGCCAAGGTGTTTTTGCTCAATATTACTGGTATCGCTTTGTCCGTCCAGCAGCTTTGGCCCGTGTTCTTCTTTTAAAATACTTTCGCCGTAGAGCACTTCTTGCTCTGGGGTTACTCTGTCTGTCAATATTGCGTCGCCATTTACCCCAGTTCCTTGCTGCGAATGTTGACGGGCTGACTTATCAAATACATAACCAATCGAATCGGACAGCACTTGAAATTTCTCTTCTTTGTTAATTGCTATTGCGTACAAAACCACAAAAAAGGCAAACATAATCGTCATATAATCAGCATAAGACACCAGCCAACGTTCTGTGTGTTGACTTTTAGTAGTGGTGTTGCGCAAGCGACGACGTAACATAATAGCTGCTACTCAACCACGACATTTGGGCGGTCAACCCGATAGGCTTCAAGCTTTAATTCAATACTTACTGGGCTTTCGCCTTGGCTTATTGCAATTACGCCCTCGGCAAGCATTTCGTGATAAAGCATTTTTTGCTCAACCCGTTGCTTTAACTTATTAGCCATAGGTAAAAATAATAAATTAGCTAAACCCACGCCATAAATAGTTGCTATAAAGGCAGTGGCAACACCGGCTCCAAGCTTTTGCGGATCTGTAATAAACGACATTGCCTGAATAAGACCAAGCACGGCCCCTAAAATACCTATGGTCGGACTATAACCGCCCATAGCTTCATAAACACGACTTGCCTCTAGCAGACGTTCGCGCTCTAACAGTAAATCTATTTCTAACGTATCGCGCAGTTTTTGATCTGAGCAACCATCAACTAATAATCCAAGCCCTTTTGCAGCATAGGCATCTGGGTGGGTAAGCGCTTCGTTTTCAAGGGCTAAATAACCTTCTTGACGTGCTTTATGTGACCATCCTTTTACTTGCTCTATGGCATCTTCAATATTGTATTTAGGCGATACAAAAACCCAGTGCGTAATTTCTAGCATCTTTTTAAAAGTACTGGCTGATGTTTGTAACATTACAGCACCCAATGTGCCGCCCAGTACAATGATCAACGCAGGTCCGTTAAATAATGCCGATACCACACCGCCCTCTAACGAGTAACCTATTGCAATGGCGCCTAAGCCAATAAGTAAACCTAGTACGGAAAGCTTATCCACAGCCCACCTCTGTCTTTAAACGTATTGCTACTTCATCTAATGGCAGACTTTCGCTCGCTAAACCAGCATTAGCAATTGCTTGTGGCATACCATAAACAACACAACTTTTTTCATCTTGTGCCCAAATGGTTGCCCCTGATTGTTTAAGCATGCGAGCGCCTTCACGCCCATCTGCGCCCATACCAGTTAATACTATAGCTAATACATCACCTTGATACGCTTTAGCGGCACTGGCGAAGGTTACATCAACGCTTGGTTTGTAACTAATGCGCTCGCTGTTATCTTCAAAAACTCGTAGTGTTCTACTTGCCCCACGACCATCAATCATCATTTGCTGGCCACCCGGTGCTAAGTAAGCCACACCTGCTTGCAGTCGATCTCCTTGCTGCGCTTCTTTTACCTGAATTTTACACAAACTATTTAAGCGTGCCGCAAAAGCCGGAGTAAACGCAGCAGGCATATGCTGAATTAATAATATAGGGTGCGGAAAGTTAGCAGGAAGCTGAGTTAATATAGTTTGCAGCGCAACAGGTCCACCGGTTGATGTGCCAATTGCAACTAGTTGATAGTGCTTGCCACTCGCGCGCTTTGTTACTATTGCACTGCGACTAGTTACTGGCGAATTATTAAAGCTTCGCTCTGGTTGTACTACTGTTGTTGCTGTTTTATTTGTTTGTGCAAACCTTGCTGCTAATGCGCTTGGCGCTGAAGTAGGTGTAAATAAAGGTTTGTTTATACTGGAGGGTCTAGGGCTAGCAACACGTCTAATACGTTGGCGGCCAATTTCTTTTACTTTGCTTTGCAGCAGCTTAATGGCATCTTCGTTATTGCGAGCAATGTCTTCAAATTTTTTCGGTAAAAAATCCATAGCACCAGCATCAAGTGCATCTAAAGTTGCAGTTGCACCGGAGCGAGTTAACGAAGAAAACATTAAAATTGGCGTCGGGTTACTGGCCATAATTTCTTTTACAGCACTTATACCATCCAACACCGGCATTTCTACATCCATAGTGATCATATCAGGACGTAAACTAGCTGCTTTTTCTACAGCATCTCGGCCATTTACGGCAAAGCCAATTACTTCAATCTCGCTATCTAATTCAAGAATCTCACTCACTCGACGGCGAAAAAAGCTCGAATCATCAACAACTAAAACTTTAACGGCCATTTTGCTCTCTTATTTTTATTATGTAGACGTATAAAGTATACGTCTACTTTATTATTTACCTGCGTAGTGTTTTAACATACTCGGTACATCTAATATAAGTGCAATACCACCATCCGAAGTAATAGTGGCACCTGCCATTCCAGGCGTACCTTGTAATAAAGCGTCTAACGGCTTAATAACCACTTCTTCTTGACCAATTAACGAATCAACCACAAAGCCAACTTGTTGTGTACCTATTTGCACAATAACCACATGCCCTTGCGCTTTACGGCTTGTACGATCGGCACCTTTCACTAGCCAATGCTCTAAATAAAATAAAGGCACTGCTTTTTTACGAACAATAATAGTTAACTGACCATCAACCACATTCGTTTTAGTAAGGTCTAAGTTAAATATTTCACTTACTCCTGCCAATGGTAGTGCAAATGTTTGCTCACTCACTACCACCATTAAGGTAGGTAAAATAGCCAAAGTTAACGGTACTTTAATTTCAAGTATAGTGCCCACACCTAGTTCTGACTCTATGCTAACCGAGCCATTTAACTGGGTGATTTTAGTTTTAACCACATCCATGCCAACACCACGACCAGAAATATCAGATATTGCTTCTTTGGTAGAAAACCCTGGCGCAAATATCAGATTGTAAGCTTCGGTGTTAGACAAACGGCTTGCTTGCTCTTGATCAAGCACACCTTTTTTAATTGCTATTTGTTTTAGTTTTTCAGCATCCATACCTGCGCCATCATCTTTAATGGTAAGCAAAATATGATCCCCCTGCTGCGAAGCAGAAAGCGTAACGGTACCTGTTCTCGGTTTACCCGCAGCTTCACGATCATCTGGCATTTCTATACCATGATCAACCGAGTTACGTACTAAATGCACTAATGGATCGGCCAGTGCCTCAACTAGGTTTTTATCTAAATCGGTTTCTTCGCCAACCAGCAATAAATTAATATCTTTATTTAAGGTACGTGCTAAGTCGCGAACAACACGCGGAAAACGGCCAAATACTTTTTTGATTGGCTGCATTCGCGTTTTCATTACCGCGCCTTGCAAATCAGCTGTAACAACATCTAAGTTAGATATTGCTTTACTCATAGATTCACTTTCTGAACTGGTGGCTAGACTCACTAAACGATTACGTACTAATACAAGCTCGCCCACCATATTCATAATTTGATCAAGGCGTTTAGTATCAACCCTTACTGTTGTTTCAGCTTGTGCAGGCGGCGCTTTTTTAGCAACTGGCGCAGCGGTATTGGTATTAGCACTTGCTGCTACAACAGCCGCTTGTGGCTGCTTAACTTTATCAACTGCTACTGGTGAGGCTTTAACTACAGCTGCTTTAGGAGCCGTAACTTTATTTACAGGTGCAGGTGTTGCCGCGCTTTCTTTAGATTTTGGCGCCGCTCCCTTGCCATGCAGCTCATCTAGTAAAGCTTCAAACTCATCGTCACTTATTTCATCATCGTTAGTGCTAGCAGCCGGACTTTGAGCTGCTTGAGGTTTTGGAGTTTTATTTACCGCACCAAAACTTCCCACCCCGTGAAGCTCATCTAATAAGCTATCAAATTCATCGTCGGTAATATCGCCACTTAAGTCGCTGCTATTACTTAATGACTCTTTTATTGCAGGGCCTTTACCTTTGCCATGAAGTTCATCAAGTAAGTTTTCAAATTCATCTTCGCTAATTTCATCAATATGCGCATCGTTTGCTGTAGCGTTTGTTGCTGCACTGGGTGCATCAAACAACTCATCAAATGCAAAAGGGTCATCATCTAAATTAGCATCTTGCGTTATTACTGGCGCAATAGTGTCACCACCAAGCTCTTCTTCTGTGGGCGGTAAACCTAATTTATGTAATATTTCGAGTAACTGAGGATCGGCAGGCTCTGGTTGCTCACGATTTTTAATCGTAGCAAACATTTCGTTAATAGTATCAAGTGCTTGAAGTATAACATCCATTAGCTCAGAGTTAACTGTTCGCACTTTTTGGCGCAGTAAGTCAAACACGTTTTCTGCGCCATGGCAGGCATCTACCAGCTCTGACATCGCTAAAAAGCCCGCGCCACCTTTAACAGTGTGAAAGCCTCTAAAAATAGCGTTCAATAATTCAGTATCTTCTGGGTTATTTTCCAGTTCAACTAATTGTTCAGATAAAAGCTCAAGGATTTCTCCAGCTTCAACTAAAAAATCTTGTAATATATCTTCATCGACTTCAAAGCTCATGCAGTTACTCTCCTATTAGAAGCCCAAACTTGATAAAAGATCATCAACTTCGTCTTGATCAGATACAACATCATCACGCGATTCTTTATCAATAATAGGGCCTTCTGGGCCTGCTAATGCTTGTGCGGCAATCGAGTTTTCTGTTTTTTGTTGCTCTTGGTTATCGTTTTCATCTTGTGCTGCAAACGCAGTTAACAGATGAATTAAACTTTCTTCAACTTCGCGTACCAGCTCAATAACACGGCGAATTACTTGTCCGGTTAAATCCTGATAATCTTGAGCCATTAACACATTAGTCATTAATACTTGCAACTCATCGGTTTTAAGATGCGAGCTGTTCATAAATTTATCAATGCTATGACACAATGTTTTAAATTCACCAAGTTCAAGATCGCGGCTCATTAACCGATCCCAGGTTGGCTTGATATGCGAAATATCATCAGCTAATTGCTGGGCTAAAGGCAGGCTCGCTTCAACCGCATCCATGGTTTTGTTGGCGGCGTTTTCTGTCATTTCTATGACATAGTTAAGTCGCTTTTTAGCATCCGGAATGGCATCAGTGGTTAAATCTGTTATGCGGGTGTCAAGCTCAAAACCCTTTAAAGACTCGTGCAACTGGCGCGTTAATTTACCTACTTCTGCAAACAAATATGATTGTTCTTGAGAGGCAGTTTCTAAAATTAACTGATCAGCTTTATGTTGCTCACCGTTTTCTAAAAAAGTGACCAGCTGACGTGCTTGCTCTAAAGTAATCTGAGGCGCAGCAGGTGCTGACATAAGCCTCTCCCCTTATTAACCTAAGCGTTCGAACACTTTTTCTAATTTAGTTTTTAATGTACCCGCAGTAAATGGCTTAACAATATAACCATTAACACCTGCTTGGGCTGCTGCAATAATTTGCTCTTTCTTAGCTTCTGCAGTAACCATTAAAACCGGAAGATGCTTTAATTTGTCATCTGCGCGTATTGCTCTTAACAAGTCAATACCTTGCATGCCCGGCATATTCCAATCTGTTACTACAAAGTCAAATGATTGATTTTGCAACATAGGTAAAGCAGTTGAGCCATCATCTGCTTCTAAAACATTGGTAAACCCTAAATCACGCAATAGGTTTTTAATAATACGTCTCATCGTTGAAAAGTCATCAACAACAAGAATTTTTATGTTTTTATCCAAAACATCCTCCAGTGAGGCCTAAACCTGTATTTACTTACTTCTAATTTATCCAGTCATTGATTTTTGCTTTTAGCTTAATCATCGCCTGACCATGTATCTGACTTACACGCGACTCACTTACATCGAGTATCTGTCCAATTTCTTTTAAATTCATTTCATCGTTATAGTACAACGAAAGCACCATTGCATCTCGCTCTGGTAGGGATTTAATTGCACTTAATAAAGATTCATTAAACCTTTCATTTTTAACATTATTAAAGGGTTTGTCTAGTGCTAAATCGTGCCCAACAGGTGTTATAACATCCTCATCAATACCTAAATCTTCTATTCCCAAGATTTTACTGGAATTAACATCGGTTAAAATATGATGATATTGCTCTAGTGTAATTTCAAGCTTTTGGGCAACTTCACTGTCTGTAGGTTCACGATTCAGGCTGCTTTCTAATGCTGAAATAGCTTCTATAACCTGGCGGCTTTTACGATGTACTGAGCGAGGAGCCCAGTCTCCACGGCGCATTTCATCAAGCATAGCGCCCCGAATACGAATACCCGCAAAGGTTTCAAAACTAGCGCCTTTAGTGGCATCAAAGTTTTTTGACGCCTCTATTAATCCTATCATTCCTGATTGAATTAAATCATCAAGTTGTACACTAGGGGGTAAACGAGCAATTAAATGACATGCTACTTTTTTTACTAATGAGGCGTGCTTTTCAACAATCATATTTAAATTTTGTGTTGATTCATATCCCATAGCTCTATTCACCAATGTAGTCATAGTTAGCCGTTAACGAGTTTCTCAATGAAAAATTCTAAATGACCCGAAGGCTGGTTCGGTATTGGCCACTTTGTTATTCTTGTTGCTAATGTTTTAAAGGCAAGTGCAGCTGGAGAACTAGGAAACAGTTCAACAATTACTTTTTGACGACGTGTTGCTTTGCGCATATTTTCATCATAAGGAACGGTTGCAACCAGCTCCATTGATATATCTAAAAATCGGTCTGTAACCTTTGATAGCTTTGCAAATAACTCTTGCCCTTCGCGTAATGAACGCACCATGTTGGCAACAATTTTAAATTTATACACGCCATGTTCGCGGCTTAATACTTTGATCAGTGCATAGGCATCGGTTATTGAAGTTGGCTCGTCACATACCACAACCAAAACATCTTGTGCAGCGCGAGAAAAACTCAGCACCATATCCGATATACCGGCAGCGGTATCAACAACTAATATATCAAAATCAGTATTGAGTTCGCTAAAAGCACGAATAAGCCCAGCATGTTCTGCAGGCGACAACTCAACCATACTTTGTGAACCCGACGTCGCTGGTACTATTTTGATCCCAGCGGGGCCTTCTACTAGTATTTCATCAAGCTCACATTCGCCAGATAACACATGCGATAAATTACGCTCAACACGTAGTCCAAGCATTACATCACAATTGGCTAAACCCAAATCGGCATCAAGCACTAACACTCTATTGCCTTGCTGACCTAAAGCGATCGCAGTATTTAACGATACATTTGTTTTTCCAACGCCACCTTTACCGCCAGTGACGGCGATAACCTTAACGCCGTTATTATTATTTTTGCTCATTTTACGCAGGCCGCTTGCTTGATCTAATACTGTGTTAATCATACATCTCTACTGTGCTCGACGCCACTGATTGGTGTCGTGAATGTTGTACTTTTGTTCTCTTTAAATATAATTGCTCAGCTTTTTTCACTAGTTTTTCTGCATTTGCAACTCGAATATCTTCAGGTACTCGTTGACCATTAGTAAGATACCCTATTGGCAGGCGATTTTGAATCGCAATACTAATTATCTCGCCTAAACTTAATGATTCGTCGAGTTTAGTGAAAATACAACCGCTTAACTGTACTTTTTTAAAGTGTCTTACGGTTTCTTGTAACACATTTATTTGCGCAGTGGCACTTAATACTAAGTAATTACGAATATCCACACGCTGATTACGCATTAAGGTATTTAGCTGCTCAGTTAAACGTAAATCACGTTGGCTCATACCTGCGGTATCTATAAGTACTAAGCGCTTGTTACGTAAATGATATAACACTTCAGCCAGTTCGTTCGCATCTTTAACTTGTTTAACCCCACAGCCTATAATACGGCCATATGTTGCAAGCTGCTCGTAAGCACCAATTCTGTAAGTATCGGTAGTAATTAGCGCTACTTTATCAGCACCATATTTTTGTGCACCTAATGCCGCGAGCTTAGCCACTGTAGTGGTTTTACCCACACCGGTTGGGCCAACTAATGCGTAAACACCACCTTGGCGCAAAATTTCGTTATTCGTGGTTTGCATCTGATCTTCAACCATAGTTAACAGCGCTTTCCAGCCCTGCTGACGCGGAACATCTTCAGGTACAAAACAAGCCATTTGCTCAGCAACTTCTTTATCGATTCCCATGCCTACTAAGCGGTCAATCATGCATGCGCGCGTTGGGTCACGGCGCGCCATATCTTGCTGCATTAAACCCGACACTTGGTGCTCTAATAACTGGCGAATTGCGTTCATTTCTTCACGCATTGTGCTCATTGCTTCACTTTCGGTATTTTTAGTCGTGTGTGTTTGCGCAACTGGCGTGTCTAATTCATCAAAATCACGGTCTAGGTCATCAAAACCTAAGCTGTCAGCTTGCGTTTGTGGGCGTGCTTGCGCGGCTTCTTCACGCGCAAACATATTTGTAGGGCGTTGTTTAGCGACCGGCTCTTGATAATGCTCTGAGGTATCTATACCTGATTGCGAAAACATTGAAGCCAATTCTGCTGAACGTGGACGCGGCGACTGGCGCTCTAATAATGCTTGTAAGCTGTCGGCTACTTTTGCTTGTGGCTCAGGTCTAGCACGCTGTGGCTCTGGTTTTACAAAGTTATGCATGCTTTGCGAGTGGGCAGAATGTGCCGTACGCTGCTGCAGCGGCACACTTTGTTGTGGCGCGGCGGCTTTAGGGGCTGCTTTGTCATAATCAACCGCTGCGACAATTTCTACGCCGTTTGCGAGTTTTTTATTAGACATAATAACCGCATCAACACCTAGCTCATCTTTAACTTCTTTAAGTGCTGTGCGCATATCTTTAGCAAAAAAACGTTTAATCTTCATGGTTCAACCCCTTTAAAATCTTATTGTTGGCCTACTGAGCTAACAATCTTGATCTGCCTTTCGTCTGGTATCTCTTGATAAGACATCACTCGCAATCCTGGAATGGTGTACTTAACAAAACGAGATAACACAGTGCGTAACATTCCTGACGTTAACAGTATTGAAGGTTCACCGGCCATTTCTTGATTTTGATGCGCTTCGTTTAATGACACTTGAAGTCGCTCTGCAAGTCCTGGCTCTATTCCGGCACCTTCGTCGCCTGCATTTTGTAATGACTGATGCAACATCTGTTCCAACTCAGGCGCCAAGGTTATGACAGGGATTTCTGAAGACATGCCCACTGCATCTTGAACTATTAATCGACGCAGTGAAATACGTACCGCAGCGGTTAAAACATCTGGATCTTGGCTACGCGGGCCATACTCTACAAGGGTTTGTACTATTGAGCGCATATCGCGAATAGCTACACCTTCGTTTAATAAATTTTGTAAAACTTTAACTATGGTAGTTAATGGCAATACATCAGGCACCAAGCCTTCTACTAACCTTGGGTGACTTTTTGCTAGCATATCTAATAGATTTTGTACTTCTTCGTGGCCTAATAATAACGCCGCATTATTGGTGAGTAATTGGCTAATATGAGTGGCAACCACAGTCGCCGAATCAACCACGGTATAACCAAGCGATTGCGCTTCATCTTTTTGATCAGGCTTGATCCACACCGCATCCAAACCAAAAGCCGGATCTTTAGTTTCAATCCCTTTTATAGGACCAAATACTTGCCCCGGATTAATTGCCAATTCGTCGCCGTGTTTTAGTTCGCCTTCGCCACTTGATACGCCCATTAAGGTAATTCGGTATGCATTTGGGTCTAGCTCTAAGTTGTCGCGTATATGTACCGGGGGCACTAAAAAGCCTAATTCTTGAGAGAGCTTTTTACGCACGCCTTTAATACGGTTTAGCAATTCACCACCTTGGGATTGATCAACCAATGGAATAAGTCGGTAACCTACCTCTAAACCAATTACATCAACTTGCTGCACATCGTCCCAGCCTAACTCTTTTTGTTCTTGCTTATTGGCAATGCCTGTACCTACTGCGCTGCCATTAGCGGTTTCCTCAGCAAGTGCTGCTGCCGCTTTTAATTTATTTTGTTGAGTGTAGTAAGCTAAATAACCTAATAGTGCGCCCAAGCTTAAAAACGCTACGTGCGGCATACCAGGTACTAAGCCCATAATAATTAAAATGCCTGAAGCAATAAATAACGACTTTTCGTTACCGAGTTGTTTCTTAAATTGATCGCCCATGTTGTGCGACTCATTTTGACGCGTTACAACAATAGCAGTACCAATAGAGAGTAATAATGAAGGGAGTTGCGCAACCAAACCATCACCTATGGTGAGCAAGGTATAAATTTCCATGGCATTGCCAAAGCTTAAATCGTGTTGGATCATGCCAACAAATAAGCCACCAACAATATTAATAATTAATATAACAATACCGGCAATAGCATCGCCTTTTACAAATTTACTGGCACCATCCATAGAACCATAAAAGTCGGCTTCGCGGGTTACTTCTTCGCGGCGCTCTCGGGCTTGCTCAGCGCTAATAAAACCGGCATTCATGTCAGCATCAATTGCCATTTGTTTACCCGGCATAGCGTCTAGGGTAAAACGCGCCGACACTTCAGAAATACGCCCAGCACCTTTAGTAATTACCACAAAGTTTATGATGATCAAGATTAAAAACACCACTAAACCTACTGCATAGTTACCACCAATAACCACAGAGCCAAAGGCTTCAATTACTTTACCGGCAGCATCACCACCATTGTGGCCCTCAAGTAATACTACTCGGGTGCTGGCAACGTTAAGTGCCAAACGCATAATAGTGGCGATTAGTAACACAGCCGGAAACATACCAAACTCAAGTGGTTTCATGGTGTATACAGTTACCAGTAACACCACCAAAGCAAGGGCAATATTAAAAGAAAATAATATATCAAGCAGGAACGGAGGAAGAGGTAAAATGACCATACCCAGCGCAGCAAGTACCATTAATGGTGTACCTACGCCTTTGGCATACTCTTTTTTATCTTTGTTAAGTTGTTGTAATACCGCTTTAAATCCCATAACCCTACAATTTCAAAAAATTGACACTACTTTGAAATTGCAATAACTATTCCAAGTTATAGGTTATTTAAATTAATACTGATAATCGTCAGGAATAGGCAGTTTTTTATTAAGTTTGGTGGGGCGTTTTCCGCGCCCTTTATTAAAGCGCTTAAGCTGAAACACATAAGCTAATACTTGCGCAACTGCGGTAAATAACTGATCCGGAATTTGCTCTCCCACTTCTGCAGTATGATAAAGCGCTCGAGTAAGCGACGGCGATTCTAAAATAGGCACTTCATTACCAATCGCTATTTTACGAATTTGCATTGCCATTTCATCAATTCCTTTGGCAACTACTATAGGTGCTCCGGCGCGTTCGGTGTCGTACTTTAAAGCCACAGAGTAATGGGTAGGGTTAGTTACAATAACATCGGCATCGGGCACATCTTGCATCATACGTTTTTGCGACATTTGCCGCTGGGTTTGCCTTATGCGCGCTTTTATTTGCGGGTCACCCTCTGAGTTTTTATACTCGTCTTTTACTTCTTGAAGGGTCATTTTAAGTTGTTTATTGTGATTATAACTTTGAAATGGCGCATCAATCGCAGCAATAATAATTAAGGTACAAGACAAGCCTAAAAACATCCAAGCCAATATTTCTAAGGCATGAATAATATTACCTGGGGCGCTTTCTACACTTAAGTGCAGTATTTCATCAAAAAAGGTATTAATTAAAAACACTGCAAAACTGGCAACTAAACCAAATTTTAACAGCGACTTTAACAGCTCCACCCCAGCTTGGGGGCCAAACATACGTTTAAAGCCTTTAGCGGGCGACATTTTACTAGCTTTAGGCGCAGCAGCTTGCCAACTAAAATTAAAGCCACCTAACATGGTGTTACCAATAAAAGCAGCTAATACAATAATAAATACAAACATTGCCATAGGGAACATCAGCGCATCGGCCACTTCGCCCCATACGGCAAACATTTTGGTGGTGTCGTAGGTTTCGTTACGGTTAAGGCTAAGCATTCTACCCATTACGTTATACAAACCTTTACCAATTTCGGGGCCGTACATGAGCAACGAAATAGCCGAAAAGATAAGCACAAACATAGTGCCCAACTCTTTGGATCGCGCTATTTGGCCTTTCTTTTTGGCATCCTCTACTTTTTTGGATGTGGGTTCTTCGGTTTTTTCTTGTCCAGAATCTTCAGACACAATAACCTCCTAAGGCGAGCAGCCCACTAATGAGCACATTAACTCGACCATTTTTAGCCACTGAAACTCAAACTGCGATACAAAGTTACCTAAGGTCGCCCAAATAATGATAAGCCCAGCAACTAAAGTAAACGGAAAACCAATAGAAAAAATATTAAGCTGCGGCGCGGCGCGGGTCATAATGCCAAACGACATATTAATTACCAGCATAGCGGTAAGCGGTGCAAGTGATAGCACCAGCGCTGTAGTAAACATCCAGCCGCCCCAAGTTACTATGTCCCAGTAATGATCCACCGACCACCAATTACCGTCAATAGGCAGCACTTCAAAGCTATGTATCACCATTTGAATCATCATTAGGTGACCATTAAATACAAAAAATAATAAGGTCGCTAAAATAAGATAAAACTGCCCTACTGCAGGCACACTTAAACCATTAGAGGGGTCAACCACAGAGGCAAAACCAAGACCCGTTTGCATAGCCAATATTTGCCCAGCTAACACAAAGGTATTTAACAATAAGGTAGATGCAAAGCCAATCGCAATGCCTATTAGCATTTGCTGAATAACCACTAAAATCATTTCAAACGAAAACAAATTAGTAAAGGTAGCAGGCGGCAGCATAGGCACAGCAACAAAGGTAACAACAATTGCTAAGCCCATTTTTATACGTGTGGGTACGTTTTTAGCGCCAAGGCCAGCCATTACCATAATCATTGAGCTAATACGCACTAATGGCAGTAAAAAGTCACTCAACCATTGAATTACGACAGCAAACGGTAATTCCATACTTAGCCTGCAATTTCAGGAATAAGTAATACTAGGCGGGTAAAAAAGTCCATTAACTCTTGGGTAAACCAGTGGCCGCCAACAATAAGCGCACTTATAGTAATTAGTAAGCGTGGTAAAAAACTCAACGTTTGCTCGTTAATTGAAGTTGCAGCCTGAAACACGGCAACCACTAAACCCACAATTAAGCCCGGCACTACAATAGCAGAAACTAATTTAATTACTAAAAACAGCGCGCTACTTAAAATATCAACAAATACTTCTGGTTCCACGGCGTACTCCTAGTGCGTAATTCGCTTAGTGTTAAGTAAGGTCATGTGCCTAAACCAAAGCTTTTTGCCAAGGTTCCCATCACTAAGCTCCAGCCATCAACCAACACAAACAGCATTATTTTAAACGGCAAAGACACTATCATTGGCGATAACATCATCATACCCATGGCCATTAATACCGACGCCACCACTAAATCCACGATTAAAAAAGGAATAAAAAACATAAAACCAATAATAAAGGCCGTTTGCAGCTCACTGGTTACAAACGCCGGAATAAGTACAATTAACGGCGTGGCCTCTGGCGAGTCTAACTGATCGTATCCTGCTATTTTGGCAAAGGTTTCTAAATCTTTAATACGCACCTGCGACAGCATAAAGGCTTTCATTGGCTCTTTTGCTAGCTCCAATGCTTCCATTGAAGTGACTTGCTCGCTTAGGTAGGGCTCTATAGCGCGCTCGTTCACTTGCTGATAAATAGGCGCCATAATAAAAATACTTAAAAATAAAGACATGCCTAGCAATACTTGATTTGAAGGGGTTTGTTGTAAACCTATGGCTTGGCGTAAAATAGCCAGCACTACAATAATACGGGTAAACGAGGTCATCATGATTATAGCCGCCGGAATAAAGCTCAGCGCGGTCATAATAGCCAATACTTGCAGCGTTACCGAGTAATCTTGGGTGCCATCTGCATTTGTGGTAATGGTTAGTGCGTCTATTCCTTCTGCACTTACATTTGGTACAAACAGCATGACAAAAATAAGAAGCAGGCATTTAGTCATAATTTTAATTCTTTTTATTTTGATTTGCTTGTGGATTTAAAAGCTTACTAAAGCGTTTTGCTAATTCTGGTAGCTCTTTTTCACTCAAAGGTGTATCTAATTTATGTAAATAGTTAATGCTGTGCGGGGTAACCCCTAACAAATGTTGTGCGTTGTCTATTTCTACCACCATTAAACGCTCACGCGAACCAAGCGGTAAACTACGCACTACTTTAAACTCATCACTATTTGCTAAATTTGGATTAAACTTTTTCACAAAAAATGCCAGTACTATAATTAGCACCAGCACCATAACAAGCGATAACACCATAGAGAGAATATCGCCTGTGGGTGTTACCTGCTCTGCTTTTGTAAATACCGAGCTGGTTAAAGCAACAACCATACTCATCGTAATTTTTTGATCCGTTCTACTTGGCTAATTACGTCGGTTAAACGAATACCAAACTTATCGTTTACTACCACCACTTCGCCATGGGCAATTAAAGTACCATTAACCAGTACATCTAACGGCTCACCTGCAACACGGTCAAGCTCTACCACCGAGCCTTGGTTTAATTGTAATAAGTTACGAATATTAATTTTAGAGCGCCCTACTTCCATAGAAATAGTCACAGGTATATCTAAAATTGTATCGAGCTTGCGCTTTTCATCGCCACTGATCTCGTGTTTTGCATCGCTTAATTCATCGAGTTCAGTTACTTTTGCTTGGCCACTGTCATCAGTGCCCTCAGCTTCGGCTAAAGCTGCTGCCCATTCATCCATAGTGTCTTGATCATCGCTCATACGTTTAACCTTTTAATCAATTACCAGTCTAAGTCTACACCGTCAGAGAGGTGTAAATCATCTTCTAGTTCTGCTAATTCTGCATCTGAATCAATTTTCTTGCCGCCTTTGGTAAATACATGCAGCTCAGATTTAACTGAATCAGGTCGTTTAATTTTTTCACTAATTTGCAGCGCAACACTATCGCGTGAGCGGCCCATTTTAGCTCTAAATGTCGGTAACTCTTCAACAAATACAGTTATATGCTCAGGCATTTCTACCGGAATAATATCACCCGCTTTAAGTTCCATTATTTGTTTTAGCGTTAAATCCACTTCCAATAACTGAGTAGATAACTCAACCTCTACGTCCATTATTTCATCGCGTAGTGCCTTACTCCAACGTAAATCGGTGTCTTCGGTATCCGATTGCACACCCGCGTCAAGCAGCTCTCTAATTGGCTCCAGCATAGAATAAGGTAGAGCAATATGAAAGTCCCCTCCGCCGCCATCCAATTCAATATGAAAAGAGCTAATAACCACCACTTCGGTTGGGCTTACAATGTTAGCCATAGCAGGGTTTACTTCAGAATCTAAGTATTCAAACGATACATCCATTACCGGTGCCCATGCTTCTTTATAATCTTCAAAGATTATTTTTAGTAACATTTGCACAATGCGTCGCTCTGTAGGGGTAAATTCACGCCCTTCAATTTTTGCATGGTAGCGGCCATCACCACCAAAAAAGTTATCAACCAAAATAAACACTAAACGTGCTTCCATGGTTATAAGGCCGGTGCCTTTTAAAGGTCTAAAACGCACCATATTTAAACTAGTTGGCACAAACAAAGTATGCACATACTCGCCAAACTTAATCATTTGCACGCCATTTATAGACACCTCAGCGGTGCGGCGCATCATGTTAAATAGGCTAATTCGCATATGACGAGCAAAGCGTTCGTTAACAATTTCCAGTGTCGGCATTCGTCCACGTACGATCCGATCTTGCGAAGAAAAGTCATACTGAAGCGTATTGCCTTCACCGTCTTCACCTTCGGGTATATCTTCCTCGTCAACGTCATCAACACCATGCAATAACGCATCAATTTCGTCTTGGGATAATAAATCGCTCACGCTAGCCCCTTATTGCATCACAAAGCCGGTAAATAATACCCGCTCAATTACTTTACTGCCTTCAACGTCCATTAAGCTAGCTTGTACTTTTTCTAGTGCTGCAAAGCGTAAGTTTTCTTTACCTACACTGGTGCTTAGTTCGTCAGCCGTGGTCATAGAAAATATACTTAATAATGTACTTTCTATTAGTGGAATATGCTTTTTAGCGGTTTCTTCGTTTGCTTCGCCGCGCACTAATAATTCCACTTTAATTTGCACAATTCTATCGCGACTAGAGCCCGGTATGTTAAATACAAAAGGTCTTGGCATCGCAACATAAAGTGCGCTGCCTATTTTGGCCGATGAACCTGTAGAAGAGCTTGCTTGCTGTGCTGTAGCGGCTTCATCATTTAACGTTTCCGCTGGCGTGTCTGAGCCCGAAAGCAAAAAATAACCAACAACAGCTGCAACAATAACAAGCAATACAGCTGCAATAATTACTATGATTTTCTTTTTGCTGTTACCTGTTTCTTCTATTTCTAAATTAGTCTCTTCAGCCATGATATTTCCTTTATTAGCAAAGGTACTTGCTTGTTTTAGCTATTATAATAGCAGTACTTAGGCATAGTAATCTATTGATGATGACGTTTGTTGTCGAGAACTTGGCATTTGTGTATTAATTTGCTCATCGTTTTCATCAGTAGTCAATTCATTATTAGCTAAACGACGACTATCGTTGTCATCATTTTGCTCTGCTCCTTGCCCTCCAGGCTCACCATAAGAAATAGTACTTTCGCCTAAATCTATGCCTTGTTGGGCAAGCATTTCGCGTAAGCGCGGAAGCGATTGTTCAAGCGCTTCTTTAGCTTGCTGGTTTTGTACTACAAAGTTTATTTGTGCTTGCTCTGCATCGCTTCTGATGCGAATTTGCATACTGCCCATTTCTGGTGGGTCGAGACGAATTTCTGCTACTTTATTATTTATGCTAAGCATAGAGCTCACTCGCTCTTGCAACATTTTTGCCGCGTCACTTTTTATAATGTTAAGCGCTTGCATAACGCCTGGGTCCAAGCTTGCTTGTTTAACTTGCGCTGTGCTTTGTAATTGCCCAGCCTGCAACGCTTGCATATCAATTATAGTTTGCTCATACCCTACACTATCGTATAGGCCTAAACCATTTACCGTACTGGTAATTTGCGTCAATAATTGTGCTGCTCGGGGTGATAACTGTTCAGTGTTATTTTTTTGCAATGACTCTAACGATTTAGTGAGTTCTTTATCGCTAAGTGCGTTTAATGCTGTTTTATCATCTGCAGTTATTAATGCTTTTTTATCAATCGATGCGCTTAAATCTGCAATTGTTTGCTTAATACTTGCTAGTTGCTCACCTTGGGGCTGCTCATTTTTAATATAGCTATTTAACTGGCTCAGTAGCGCTTGTTTTTCTGGTGTGGTCAAAGCATTTATTTGAGAATTTAAGGCCTGTTTAGCCGTGTCTGCCGCGCTTGCTTTATCACTTTCAACAACATATTGAGTAAGCATTTGCTTTAACGTTGCTAGGTTGTCGTTGCCATTGGGTTTGCTACTTGCCTGCAGCTGCGTAGTTAATTGCTCATGCTGCTCGGGTGTTAGTTTAGCAAGTAACGGATCTGCTTTAATTGCCTCGCTATCTTTGCTTAGCAAGTTCATTACTGCGGCATCTACCGATTGTTTTTGCGCTGTTGCATCGCCTTTATTATTTGCAGTGGCCATACTTTGAGATAAGGGCATTAGCTTTTCGTTTGCCGCCTCAGCGCTTGCTGCAACATCGCTAAGCACACCTTTTTGCGGTGCAATTACAATAGGGGCAAGCTGATCATCAGGCTTCCCTTTTAATTGCTTAGCGTCTTCATCTAAAGCCTCGGCTTTAGCATCAGCGTTCTTTTTAACTGTGGTGTCTATAGTGTGCGCAGCATTTATTTGCGCCAACATACTATCGCCCGAAACAGCATCGTCTTGTGTTTCAGGCTGCTCAGCCTTAGCATTGCTAGCGCCTGCTTTAGCTTTGCTGTTATTATTGTAAGCCGCTTTATTGGCATCTTCTAACTGATTAAAAAAACCAGTATCAGAGTCATCATTACGTCTTGAGTTACTCGTTTGTTTATTAGAGTAAGCGTCTTGCTCAGATACCGCTAACATTGAAATATCATTAATCGTCATAAATCACCTAATATAAAGCGGCAACAAACCACCCAATAATGCCTAAAATTATAGTTCATTTAACAACAAAGCAATTAACGTGCCTTTGTTTATAAGGTACAAGCTTTTGTTAAAGCGGTTAAAGTACTCGCTACTTACTAAAGTCGATTGTTGTGTCGTTGAAAAAATTGATTAGCCGAAAATTCATCCAACATTTTTTGCTCATTTTTAGCCACTAGCACATCGGCCTTTAACTGTTGTTTTTCTATGAGTTTAGCGACTGCTTTAGCCTTAATTTGCTGCTTTAACCACAGGGTTTTACGCTGGCTAACCACTTGTTTTGCAGTGTTAACTGTATTGGCTTGTTGGCGAATTGCTTCTTCTATTTTAGCAATAAATGCATGAAACTGACTAAACCCAGCACTTGATAAGCCCGACTGCCCTTTAATGTGTAATTGCTGGGTGTATTCCAATCTAAAGTTATTTAAACCTTGGAGTTTTTGCTGGTTTGCCTGCAAATTTTGATTCGCCTGCAAATAGCTCATCCGCAGCGTTTCTTCTTTATCGTTTTCAATCTTTAGTAATAAATGCAGTTTGTTTTTAGCCATTATGCTTGCCCTAATAACTGCGCTAGCCCTTGCAGGCCGTCGTCGTAACTAATTACATCACGCATGCCTTGCTGTAAGAAGGCATTTACTCTTGGCATCATATTTATGGCTTGATCAAGCATTTGATCTGTCCCTTTTTGATACGCACCTAAGGTGATCATGTCTTTATTTTGCTGGTACATAGAATATACCTGCTTAAGCACTCGCGCTTGTTGCATATGCGTCTCAGATACCACTTGTGGCATCACTCGCGAAATGGATTTTTCTATATCAATTGCCGGGTAATGACCGCTGTCGGCCAGTTCCCGCGAAAGTACAATATGGCCGTCGAGTATAGCGCGCGCCGCATCGGCAATGGGGTCTTGCATATCATCGCCTTCACTTAGTACGGTAAAAAAGGCAGTAATAGAGCCTTGCCCTTCTCCGCCGTTACCGGCACGTTCCACCAGCGCTGGCAGTTTTGCAAACACCGAAGGCGGGTAGCCTTTAGTCGCCGGTGGCTCGCCTACTGCAAGTGCTATTTCACGCTGCGCCATGGCATAGCGCGTTACCGAATCGAGCAATAACAAAACGTTTAATCCCTGATCGCGAAAGTACTCTGCAATTGTTACCGCAGTTTCGCAGCCTTTTAAACGCATTAATGGTGAAGAATCTGCCGGTGCTGCTACAACCACCGAGCGTTTACGCCCCTCAACACCAAGTATTTCTTCAATAAATTCTTTTACTTCGCGGCCACGCTCACCCACCAGTCCCACCACAATAACATCGGCTTCACTACCACGAGTCATCATACCAAGCAGTACCGACTTACCTACACCCGAGCCTGCAAACAAGCCCATTCGCTGGCCTTGTCCTACTGTTATTACTGAATTTATAGCACGCACGCCTACATCCATAGGCTGGCTTATAGGTCGTCTTGAAAGAGGGTTTATCGGTTTTTGGGCAAACTTAAGATAGTGCTCGGCATTAATTTTACCTAAACCATCAAGAGGACGACCTAAGCCATCAACTACGCGGCCCAGCAAACTCATGCCTACAGGTAAACCTGTGTCGTTAAGTTGGGGGATCACCCGAGCACCAGGGAGCACCCCCGATATATGATCGTTTGGCATTAAATATAAGGTTTGGTCGTTAAAACCAACTATTTCGGCATCAACAAAGCCGTTCATAGTTTCTATTTTACATTGGCTACCTACAGGCGCACGTAAGCCTTTGGCCTCAAGGGTTAGGCCAACTACTCGTGTTAAAATACCCGCTACAGCAAGTGTTGGCGGTTTAATATGCTGTTTGTATTGAGATAAGCGTTCGCTTAATGAAACATCTAAAGCAGACATAACAGACCAATAAAATAGTTAGATACTACTGCTATGCAAAAAACTATCCAATGTTTCTTTGACACGCGTTTTAAGTGTCATATCAAGCGATGATTGCGCCGTTTTAACTTCGCAGCCGCCTCGCTCTAACGTTGGCTCTGCAATCAACTGCCAGTTATTATCTGTCACTGTTTGCTCGCCATAACTTTGCTTTATTAGCTCTAAATCTTCGGGGTGTAAATGAATGCGTACTTTTTCTTGCTCGGTATTAAGCGCATCAATACTGTGTTTAAGGGTGTGTAAAATAACATCAGGAGAGGTTTTTACTTCTTGATAAATAATAGCTTCTGCAAGCATAACGGCTAATTGCACTAATTGCTTTTCAGCTTGCTCATCTACTTTACTTAGCGGCGCGGTTAACCCCTCTAAAATACTACGTAGGCCAGTTAACTGCTCCTCTATTAGTGGTTTTACATCTTCTTGGCCTTGGGTTTTTCCCAGCTCTAGGCCCTCTTTGTAGCCAGCTTCTTTACCTTCGGTAACGCCTTTATCAAAACCGTCTATGTAACCTTGCTCGTGCCCTTGTTTTACACCTTCTTCAAACGCATCTTGTCTAATGCGCTCAAGTTCGGCCATAGTAAGCGCAGGTAACTCAGGTTCTTGCGGCTCTTCAATTAGCGACTCTTCAGCCATTTCTTTTCGATACAACTCAGCAAGCGGTGTACCAAAGGCAGTAGAGCGATTACCAAAGCTTTTTTCATCGGGTGCTACATCAGGAACATCCCAGTGCTTTAATAGTTCATCGGCTTCATCTGCGTGCAGTGGACGCCCTTTGTGCATTGACGATTTAGTCATGGTTTATAAAAACTCCTCGCCGCCGCCGCTGCCAAGCTGTATTTCGCCCGAGTCAGACAATCGACGCGCCGTAGAGAGTATTTCTTTTTGCGCTGCTTCTACTTCACTAATACGCACTGGTGCCATTGCCTCTAAGTCATCGGCAAGCATTTCGGCAGCACGTTTAGACATATTACCGAGTATTTTTTCTTTAAGCGCATCGTCTGTACCTTTAATAGCTTTCATTAGTACGTCTTGTTGTACTTCGCGTAAAATTGCTTGAATACCACGGTCGTCTACGTCCATTAAGTTTTCAAACACAAACATAAGATCTTGAATTTGTTGCGACATTTCTTCGTCATGCTCACGAATAGAGTCCATTAACTGCCCTTCTACGTTGGTATCTAGGTAGTTCATAATATCGGCAGCCGCTTTTAAGCCACCCATTTTCGCAGCTTGCGCACCCGCTTGGCCTGCAAACTGTTTTTCCATAATTTCGTTAAGCTCTTGCAAGGCAGCTGGCTGCACTTCTTCAAGGTTAGCAATACGCATGGTTAAATCCAGGCGCACTTTATCAGGAAACTGCGCCAGTATTTCGGCAGATTGCTCAGGCTCTAAATAAGATAATACAATGGTTTGAATTTGCGGATGCTCATTACGAATAATGTTAGCTACTTGTTTCGAGTCCATCCACTTTAACGAATCAAGTCCTTTAGCGCCCGATCCCATTACTATTTGGTCAATTAAGCTGGCGGCTTTATCTTCACCTAATGCAGCAGTAAGCGCTTTTTTAATAAAGTCTTCTGATTGAAAACCAATTGTACTAAAGCTTTGAATTTGTTCTATAAATAAATTATGTACTGCGCTTATTTTAGCTTGCGATAGATCCTGCAAACCGGCCATCGCCATACCCACTTTTTGCACCTGTTTGGGCTCTAAGTGTTTGAGTATTTGCGCTGCATCTTCTTCAGATAAACTTAATAGCAATATGGCCGCTTTATCTACGCCATCTAGCTTATCAACATCGAAAGCTGCTGGGAGTTGTTTTTGGTTTTGATCAGTCATCTTCTGTTAACCACGCTTTCACTACTTGTGATGATAGTTCTGGTTCGTTAGCTACAAGGGCACGAACGGCTTTAAGTAAGTCTTCGTCACCATGTAAATCGGGTAGCTGCAGTGTACCATCGCTTGAGAAGCCAACTGAAGCAGAATCAAAGTCTTTATTTAGCATATCTAAGCTACTATCGCCAATATCAACCCCTGAGCTAAGTGCATCTTCATCGTACTCATCAAGCGTGCTGTCTGGGTAAATTAAGCGTTTTAGCATAGGTTTAACTACCGCCATAATCAACACAATAATAACCAATGCTGCCAGTACTAAGCGTACTATTTTCATAAACCAGTCTTGTTCCCATAAAGGTACTTCAAAACTCATATCTACGGCTTCTCGTACAAAGGGAACTGTTACTACTTCTAGGGCATCGCCGCGTTGTATATCAAAGCCAACACCACCTTGTAATAAACGTCGAATATTTGACAGTGCTTCAGCCGAGCGCGGGGTCATGGTGGTTTCACCGTTTTCGCCCACTGTTGGCAAATAATCAACCGCTACCGATACACTAATTCTGCGAATCGTACCGCTTTGTTGGCGCTTATGCGAAATAGTAGTATCGAGCTCATAGTTACGCGTGGCTTCTTTATGCGTACGACTCGGTGAAGTAGCACTTCCTGCGCCGCCTTGGCCTGCTACTTCTGGAATATCTGAATTTACCGGAGGCTGATTACTTAACGCGCCAGGAATACCCACAGCTAAGCCGCCTATGTTGTTTTCCTCAAACGTGGTTTCGCTTCTTACCGCTGGTAGGTCTGGGTTATAACGTTTTTGCGTTTCTTCTAATGAGCTAAAGTCCATGCTCAAATCAACTTGCGCAGTGTAATTACTCAAACCAACAATAGGGATTAAAATGCTATCAATTTTTTCTAGGTATTCTTGCTCGCGCTTACGCTCTAGGTCGTACTCTTTACGAGAACGCGCAGAAAGTGAGCTTTGTGAGCCCGAATTTAATAAACGGCCATTTTGATCGGTAACCGTTACACGTGCAGGCTCTAATCCTTGCACTGCTGAGGCTATAATATCCACAACAGAGTCTACTTCTTCGCTGTTAAGCGAGCGTCCGCGTTTAAGCGTAAGTACGACCGTTGCTGATGGTTTTTTCTCTCTGCGGGCAAATACGTTTTCTTTTGGAATAGCTAACAGCACCTTGGCGCGAGTGATGTTATTTAGCTCTTCTATAGTGCGGGCAAGTTGTTGCTCTCGGCCATGCTTTAGGCGCTCGCGCTCTAAGCGCTGGCTTACACCAAAGCCCATGTCTTGCATTATTATGTCTGAACCAGAAGTAGGACCTTGATCCAAGCCTTCGCGAGTCATTAGTAATTTTATATTTTGGTATTCGCTTTCATCAACCGACACTACATTGCCATCTAGTTGATAATCTATTTTTTGCGCATCTAAAAAATCAAGCGTTTGAATTAGCTCTTCGGTGGGCATTTTACCTAATGGGCGCATATCTGGCTGACGTGCCCAAATAATCACAAAAATGGCAATTGCCAAACAAATCGCCAGTGCAATAATAAGGGTAACTTGACGCAATACATCAACACCGCTTAACGCACTTAAATAGCCCGACTTTTGTTCTTGTTGATCGTCACTATCGCTTTGCTCAATACCGCCACTAGCAAGTGCAAGATCTGTAGATTGATTAGATTGCGCCACAATTATTCTCCACTACCTGATTAAACAGGCATATTCATGATTTCTTTGTAAGCTTCAACAAGTTTATTACGCACTTGTACGGTCGCTTCAAATGCAACAGAAGATTTTTGCGAAGCAATCATTGCCTCTGCAAGCGATACGCTTCTGTCGCCCATTTCAACCGCTTTTACTTTTTGACCTGTGTCTTGCTGTAACTCATGCACAGTATTGAGCGCATTGCTAAGCATATCGCCAAATTGTGCTGATGACGTAGACTGAACTTGCGTAGGCAATTTATTAATTTGATTATTACGGCCCGCTTCTAAGGCCATTGATTGCATTTCTTGAAATACAGCGCTATTTTGAATTTTCATTATTTGTCTCTAACAATGCAGTTAACTCTTAAGGTTAATAAAGCACAAAACGTGCCACATAAATAAAGCTTTAAATACATGGTGTTACAGTTAGTTTTTACTTAGTCAGAGTTTTGACAGCCCTAAATTCAAGGTATTGAATTTAGGGCTTTTTTGAAGGTTATGCAGGAAGTGAAATACCTAAGTCGCGCATTTGCGCTAGTTTATAACGTAAAGTTCGCGGGCTAATACCCAAAGTTTCGGCTACGTCTTTACGCTTGCCTTGGCAACGCGCAAGTGTTTCTAAAATAATTCGATGCTCTTTATCTTTAAGCTCATCTTTATAACTGCCTGTATCTTGAGCGAGTAAATCTGATTTTTGCTCATTCGGTGTTTGCTCATCAAGCTTTTCATCACCCGACTTTTCGTCATTAATAATGGCTGTTGTTTTACTATCGTAATAGGCGCTAGTTAACGCACTTTCACTAATTGCTGGCTCTACTACAAAGTTACTTGGGGCTAAGTTTTCAATAAAAATAGCTTGCTCACTTATGCTGTTGTCACTGCGCAGTATAAGCGCACGCTGAATTACGTTATCAAGCTCACGCACATTACCTGGCCATGTATGGCTAAGGAGCTTTTGCTCAGCTTGCTTATCTAAAATAGCCAGCGGCTGCTTAGCTTTAATTAAATGACGTTCAATTAAATGCTTTGCCAACACAATAATATCGCCAGGGCGCTCGCATAATGGCCGCCACATAAGCGGAAAAACGTTAAGGCGATAATATAAATCTTCCCTAAACTGATTATTTGCAACCGCTTGTTTTAAATCGCGATTACTGGTTGCGAGTATGCGTACATCCAGCGCAATGGTTTTACGGCTACCTAAGCGTTCAACTTCACGCTCTTGTAATACACGCAGTAGTTTAACTTGTAAGCCTAAATCCATTTCGGTAATTTCATCAAGTAAAATTGTACCGCCCTGTGCTTGCTCAAACTTACCTGGGCATGCCTGAATCGCGCCAGTAAAAGCGCCTTTTTCGTAGCCAAATAATGTTGCTTCTAGCATGTTTTCAGGAATCGCCGCACAGTTAATAGCCACAAAGGGCTTTGCAGCACGCGCTGATTTATCATGAATAAACCGCGCTAATACTTCTTTGCCCGAGCCACTTGGCCCCAGCACCATAACACTGGCGTCTGATTTAGCTACCCTGCTTGCAAGCTCCAACAATTGAATACTCGTTGGATCGGCAACAATAGGGCCGTCGGTTTCTTTGGGTTTTTCGGGCAAATAGCGGCTCACCATATTTAATAGCACCTCGGGTGCAAATGGTTTGGCCATATAATCAATCGCGCCTAAGCGCATTGCCTCTACCGCATCGTCAATAGTTGCGTAGGCGGTCATCATTAATACCGGTAAATCGGGGTAATTTAATTTAATACTGCGCAGTAAATCTAGGCCGCTCATAGCGCCCATTTGCACATCGCTCACCACTAACGAAAAGGATTCTTTTTTAAGTAGTAACATTGCTTGCTCAGCACTGTCGGCAGCAACGCATTCAATACCCGACATTTCTAGGGTATCTATTAATGCTTCGCGAAGCCCTGCGTCGTCCTCTACAACTAAAATAGTATTACTCATAACGATTCCTCTAATTTAGATGCTGCGCTAATTGGCAATAACAGGTTAAAACAAGCGCCGCCATGTACATTATTAGTCACCTCAATACGCCCTTGGTGCGCATTAGCAACAGAGCTAACAACCGCCAACCCTAAGCCTGTGCCTTGGCTGCTAGTGGTAAAAAATGGTTCAAACAGTTTATCTACCTGCTGTAGGTCAACACCTGGGCCATTATCACTCACGCTTATGCGTACAAAATCTGGGGTTTGCAAATCGCGCATTGCACTTACTTGCACTTGTGCCCCAGCGCCTATAATTTGAATACTGTTATGAATCAGGTTTTGAATCGCACTGGCAAGCGCGGTTTTATTCCCTAAAATCGCAATGTCGGGTTCAGGTAAGCTTACATCAAGCTCACTGTTATTAAGCGTTACCATGGCATCTGCACCGGTTTTTACTTCGCTTAATAATTGCTGCATAGACACCTGCTCAACCACATGCTGATCGCCACTTTTGGCAAATAGCAGCATGTCGTTTACTTGGTTTTCTAAATCTTTTAAGCGCGACATTAATTTAGTTTGAAAGTTATCGCGCGACGCTTCGGGTAAGCGTTTTGAACCTAAATTAGCAGCATAAAGCATAGCCGCCGACAGCGGCGTACGTACTTGGTGCGCCAAAGATGCCACCATTTTACCCAGCGCACTTAAACGCTGCATATGTGCAACCCGCTTTTGTAAGCGGCGGGTTTCGCTCAAGTCTGTCATTAAAATAAGTTGCCCAGGCTCTGGGGCAAGTGCGGTAATATCAAGTTTTATTAAGCGCCCGTCTTTTAAAGACACTTCGTGACCATCATCTTGCTGAGGCCGAAAAGAGCGCTGAATAACACTAAACCACTTTTCGCCTTCTAGCGGCTCGCCAAGCATATCAATCGCAATTTGATTCGCTTTCGCTATCATGCCTTTACCATCAAGCACAATTACTCCTGCGGGCATAGTATCTACTAAATGCGAAAGCCAACTAGCCTGTTTACGCAGATCGCTTAACTCCCCTATATACTCCTCTTGAAGTAAACATGGGTTATACTGATTTGCAGAAATAAACTGTGGTTTTAACACACTAGCAAGTGCCATAATCAAATCTCTAATTGATGCAGATATAGCTTTAAATGCACAATTTATACCACCTTTTATTACCATGTATATCATTGAGTTACACAGTAAAAATACGCGACATTAAAATGACGCGCAAATAAAAGCACCGCAACTAAGGAACTATAATGACCAAGCAATCTCGCTGCTCATGGCTCGACACCAGTAAACCCGACTACGTTGCATACCACGATAACGAATGGGGAGTGCCTGTGTATGACGATAAAAAACTGTTTGAATTTTTAACGCTGGAGTCGGCGCAAGCAGGCTTGAGTTGGTACACTATTTTAAAAAAGCGTAATGGTTATAAAAATGCTTTTGCCGACTTCGATGTACACAAAGTAGCAGCATTTACCGAGCAAGATATTGAGCGACTAATGCTTGATGCAGGTATTGTGCGTAATCGCTTAAAAATTGCTGCTACTGTAAATAACGCTAAATGCTTTATTAAAATTCAGCAAGAGTTTGGCAGCTTTAGTAACTATCAATGGCAGTTTGTTGGCAATAAGCCGCAAGTAAGTAATTTAAACTCTGCTGATGACACACCAGCAATTACCCCTATCTCAAGCGCATTTGCTAAAGATTTAAAAAAGCGTGGTTTTAAGTTTTTAGGGCCAACAACCGTATACGCCCATATGCAAGCCTGCGGTATGGTTAACGATCACAGTAATAACTGTTTTAGAAAAGAAGAAGTTAAAAAGCTAGGGGCTAGGCAACCAGTCTGATTTCAGGCTTTTAATCAAGCCTCTGTAATTAGTGCGCGCGTCAGCAAGCTTAACGCCTTGTATCTTGTATCTCTCATTGATAAATGATTAGCTATCATTTATCACATCGAAGTCAGTGAGCTTGCCTTTACGCCTAGTATTTAATACTGCTCGGTAGATAAAGCCCTGACTTTCTATTCTCACAAACTGAATGGTATCCAAGCACGCTTTTATTTAAGTAGATGCTGTATGTACAAGGGGAGTAAGTAGAGATGATGTTTATCGGCATTGATATTAGTAAAGAGAAAATTGATTTATCATGGTTGAGAGACCAGCTTACAAACAAGATTAAAACAAAAGTCTTTAAAAACAAGCGCCAAGATTTTGTAACAATAGAAAAGTGGCTTTTAAATACAACTAAAAGCGCTGCTAGTGAGCTCGTTATCACCCTCGAACCAACGGGTGTTTATCATGAAGCACTGATGTATTTTTTACACGAGCAAGGCTTTAAAATTATTTTAGCGAATCCAGGTAAAGCTAAAAAGTATGCAGACGCTTTAAACATAATTCACAAAACAGACAAATCTGATGCAACGATGCTTGCTCATTATGGCTGTGCTAAGCACGCAGTCGTTAATTATTGGCAACCTGAAGCGTTAGAAATTAGAGAGCTTAAAGCCCTTATTCGTCGTTTAGATGCGCTTGAGAGTAACCGACAACGAGAAGCTAACCGATTAGAAGCAAGTGAATTCAGCAACGTTTCCGCGCGTGTTTGCCAATCGATAAAAGTGACAGTCGCGTTTTTAGATGATGAAATTAAACAGCTTAAATCTGACATTGATAACCACATAGATAATGAACCTGATTTAAAAAGAAACAGAAAACTACTTGAGTCTATCCCTGGCATTGGGCCCGTATTATCGAGAGAGTTGACGTATTTGTTTGCGGCTAAAAAATTTAATAAAGCCAAAGAAGCGGCGGCTTATTGTGGATTAATTCCACGGCACAATGAATCGGGTAAATTAAAAGGGCGAACATCAATCAGTAAACTTGGGCCAGCCAGAATTCGATGCAAACTTTATATGGCGGCCATTGTTGCAGGGCAATGGAATAAAACAATAAAACGACACAAGTTAACGTTAATAAATAATGGTAAAACACCGATGCAAGCTGTGTGTGCAAATATGCGAAAGCTAATTCATATATGTTTTGGTGTAATAAAAAACCAGGAAGCGTTTAAGCTCCAAGAAATTTAAATACGACCTTGAAGCTTAAAATGAGAGATGGTATCTACAGCAAAAGCTAAACGCTGTGCTTGGTTATTTTTTACCTAAAGCCTGAACCCTGACACCTAAAACCTGATAGCTACCCTTAGCTTTTAATCTCTCGACAAGTTATATTTTTTCATTTTTTCGACCAAAGTAGTGCGGCGTACTCCGAGTATTTCGGCGGCGCGAGCAACTACATAATCAAAGCGCTCTAATGCTTGAGTAATTAAGTTAATTTCTAGCTCGGCTAAGTATTCTTTAAGCTCAATCCCTTCGCTGGGTAACAAGCCTGAATCTGCTGCTGTAGAGTGTTCGGGCTCATCGTCATAGTCGCTAAAGTCGGTGCTAAATATGTCGTTAAAGGCATCGCGCTCCATTAACTCTTCTGGATACTGCGGCTCATAGGCTTCAACTTCAATATAACGATACTTAGCCGGTAAATCAGGAACATCTACCACTTTTTCCGGGAACATTATCACCATTCGCTCAACTAAGTTTGCAAGCTCGCGAATATTACCCGGCCAACTATGCTCTTTTAAACTTTCGACAGCGCGCTCTGTAAACTTAGCGGTTGAGCCACTTTGCTCATTAACGCGGCGCATTAACTCTTTTAATAGCAGCGGTATGTCATCGGCGCGCTGGGTAAGCGACGGGCTTTCAATAGGAAATACGTTTAATCGGTAGTATAAATCTTCACGAAACGTACCTTCCTCTATCATGGTTTCGAGGTTGCGATGGGTTGCAGCAATAATGCGTACATCAGCCTGAATCGCTTTAGTGCCGCCTACTCGCTCATAACTACGCTCTTGCAATACGCGCAGCAACTTAACTTGCATTTGCAGCGGCATATCACCTATTTCATCTAAAAATAGCGTACCGCCTTGCGCTAGTTCAAAACGCCCTTTTCGAGCAGAAATAGCCCCCGTAAATGCGCCTTTTTCATGACCAAATAATTCACTTTCGAGCAACTCCCCCGGAATCGCACCACAGTTAACTGGTACAAAAGGCCCTTTAAGGCGTTTAGATAATAAATGTACGTTACGCGCCACTACCTCTTTACCTGTGCCCGACTCACCTAAAATAAGTACATTAGCATCGGTTTTGGCTACTTGCTCAATTAAAAAGCGCAGGTCTTTAACCGCCGATGTTTCGCCTACTAGGCCATCAAAAGTATTGTGTGGTTTACTGTGTTTGTGCTCAATAGGCAGCATGCGTTGATATTGTTGGCAGTCGTGTAATAATTGCGTGGTTATTTCGTGGCTAAATGGCTCACAAATTAGCCCCACTACATTAGCAATACTGAGTAAAGGCTTGAGTGTTTCGCCTATTAGTAAAAAAGGAAACGTAGGGTAGCGTTTAATTAAACTTTCGTGATCGAGCACCTGCAATGCACCTAAAATTACAATGCATTCTTTACTTTGATACTTACTACACGCTTGCTCAAAGTCGGCTTCAGTTTGTAATTGCACCGCTTCACCAATAAAAGTAAGTGAGGCATATAATCCTATCGAGCGATTGTTATTATTATCTAAAATTAAGATCATATTTAGCGGGCCATTCATTTCACTAATTTATTTTGTTAATCAAATTGTAAGCCAGTTGAAATTGTATGCAAGCACTAGTGGCGACTTTTTGACATTAACGCCAAAAAACAGACACTTTAATTAAAGCAATAATACTTAAGGATTAACCATTAAGTATTAAGGTTATAAAGGCCCCCTACATTCGCATAATAAGTTAATCGCAAAGCTTAATACTTAAATTAGAGAATAAAGTCACTTTATAATAAAAATATTCACTAATATTTACTTAAGTTGCCACCTTAAATGCCGATAAGTAAATATATATAAAATGCTTGGCATTATAATTGCTGGCATTGTATTAATATTTTTAGTTATCAAAATTTAGGATCTTCTCATGGCACATGCATCAATTAAAAAATACGGTCAAGTTCGTGCAAGCAGTATTAGCGAAATGACACCTTACGAACAAATAAACCTAATTTTTAGTAACATTATTGGGCGCTTAGCTGCAACCAAAGGTTTTATTGAACGCAAAGAAATTGAAAAAAAGGGCGAAAACATTTCAGCCTGCATTTTACTTTTTGGCGCATTACAAGACGCACTTAATTTTGACATTGAGCAAGGCTCAGAAATTTCAGACAACTTATTAGCGTTATACGACTATTGCCAGCGTACACTAACTAAAGCTAACTTAAATAACGATACAGCAGCAATTATGGAAGTTTCTAGCATAGTGAAAGAAATAAAAGAAGGGTGGGATAATATTCCTGCTAGCGAACGCTCTCCTGCAGTTTAATTTATTATGCCTTTAATAACTGACCAACAGCCAGCAGAGCAAATTAAACAATTGCTCTGCGAGCTTGAAACACTGGTAAATAACAACGATGCTGACGCGGCAGCTTTACAGCTTGAAGCATTAAATACGTGTTTAAAAAGCTGGTGCGAAAGCGCTGAGCAGCCAAGTAGTGACGAGCTTATAACAACACAAGCGCATATTAATGCTATTTTAACTCAAGCTAACATCCATAAAGACGACTCGTTTAAAGCCTTGTTAAAGCATAAAAAGTCAGACAAAGCGATCAGCGCTTACAAAAGCACTTAAAAAGACAGTTAGCATAATAAGAAGTAAATTAAACGATGGTGTTGCCCACTGCTCTTCTCTAAAGCGCAACGCCCTATTATCATCTTTATAAATAAGTTATTTAAAGATCATTTTTCACAAAGAGAAAACAATGAGGGGGAATGAGGAGTAAATTAAACACATAATTGAGTGTCTTTTTTCTTCTCTAAAGCGCAGCGCCCTCTTATCCTCTTTGTGAATATATTTACTTAAATCAAATTGCGAATTAGAGGAGAATGTGAAGCCAATGAAACCAATAGTAATTTTTAACGCAAAAAGTGCGGCATTGTTGTGATTAAGTGAAACCGCACTTATAGAACTGAAAACTGCCTTTTCGCAAGCTCAGTGTTTGTATTAGCCTAAAGCCTAGTATATTCCCTAGAGCTTGAGCCCTTAACTACTTAGACTTTCTAACTACACCTGGCATATTATCTAACTGAGATTGAAGATAACTACTGGTTGAGTTTAAGCCTGCTACTAATAAATCCATGCTGTTGTACTGCGCATAAAGGCGCGACTCTAACGACTGCATTTTACGTGCAAACGATACTCGTTCGTCATCAATCCCACGAAGCTGGCCTTCTTTACTCTCTATTCTGTTTTGAATTAAGCCATCAGACTTAGTATAAAAGTTCATTAGCTCATCAAACGATTGGGCAAAACCGCCTTCGTCTTTATTTTCGCCAATAAAAAACTGCTGTACTAAATCAACATCATTTTTTACTTGTTCATCTAAGCGTTCGCTATCTAAGCTTAACTTACCGTAACGATCAGCGGTTACACCTAACTGCGATAGCGACAAAGAATTACCATCGCCTAAGTCAACACTGTTGGTAATTTCTTGCCTTAACTTTGACATAACACCGCGCAGCAGAGAATCACCCGCCATTACGCCAGCACCATCTTCGCCAGATTTACCTAAGTTTTTACTTAGTTCTAGCAGCTCGTTATAACTTTTAATAAAGCTATCTAGCCCTGCTTTTATATTATTGTTATTTTCTTTAACGGTTAGCTTACTTAGGTCGTCGTCAACACCTTGTGCTTTTTTAGCGGTAATAGTCACGCCATCAATCACATTTTTAAATTCGTTAGTGCTACTAGTTACCGTTACTGTACCGTCAATAGTTATTGACGCATCAACAGCGGCAACCACTTCGCTCACATTTTTTATTCCTGCAGGTGCAGGGTCAAATGCTAAACGCGAAAGGCCTAGGGTATCGGTGTTATTAGCATCGTCGTCGGCCACTGCAATTTTAATTTGGTTTTCTACACCACTGGTTTGAGCCGAAAATACTAAGCGCTGGCCTGTGTCATCGGTAATTATAGTGGCGTTAATGCTTTTGTTATCTTTACTGTTGTTTATTGCATCGCGCACTTCGCTTAGCGTTGCAGTGTTTGATACTGCAATATCAAAGCTATTATCGCCCGAGCTTAACGTCATGGTGCCAGCACCAACAGGGTTGGTGGCATCAAACGCACTCGACATTATTTTATGCTCAGTGGCTAAATTATTTACTTTTACCGAGTAACCACCTGGTTGGGCGTCTTTATCTGAGCTAAGCGATATAAAATCATCATTACCCGATGTCGTACGTTTTTGATAGTTATCGGCGTCGCCTAATGCACTCATCGACTCTTGTACTTTTTCAAGTGCAGCTTTAAGCGCACCCACAGCCGAAATATCGGTAGTTAAGTTAGCTTCTTTTCTATTTAAACGTGATTCAAAAGGCGCTTTTTCGGCATTAACCAATGCACCCACAATTTCAGATACTTGTAAGCCTGAACCTAAGCCAGTAAACGAAATAGCCATGTTTATACCCCTTTACACTATTAAATAAAAAAACAAAAAACTTAAAAAACGCAGCTACTATTTAGTTAAATACTTATATAGCTATACCGTTTGGTCAATTAATAAACCCGCAGTTTCAGACAGCTTAGACACTAAACTTAACACTTCTTCCGAAGGGTATTGTTTAATAACATCGCCAGTGGCTTTATCGAGCACTTTAATTACATCGCGGCCTGAATCTTCATCAACCTGAAATTGCAAACTACGGTTCATTTCGCCCATAAAATCCTGCAATTGCTGCGCCACTTTTTCAAGCTGTTCACGCTCTAGCGGTTGTTGCTGCGTAGCTGTACCTGCATTACTTTGATACTGCTGTGCTTGTGAACCGCTTTTTTTAACATCATCAACAGCACCAGCTGTTAATACTGTACCAGCTTGCCCTGCTTTGCTTTCGTTAGCCTGCCCAGTATTACTTGCCGTTACTAAAGTTTCTGCGCCTGAGGTAATTGCATTCATAACGCCTCCTAAATAGTTTTAAACATTGTACACTATTTATAGATTAGCTTAATTTAGTAAGTTAAACGACAAAAGGAGATGAACAAAGCCATCTCCTTTTTTAAAATACTAATACTGACTTTTAATATTAGTTAGCTATTAACCTAATAAGCTAAGTGCTGCTTGTGGTAACTGGTTCGCTTGCGACAAGATAGACGTACCCGCTTGTTGCAATATTTGGTTTTTAGTCATTTGCGCTGTTTCTGTTGCAAAGTCAGTATCTTGTATACGGCTACGTGATGCTGATACATTTTCTTGAATATTTGCAAGGTTGCTTATAGTATAATTAAAGCGATTTTGTACGGCACCCAAATCAGCACGCTGGTCATCGATTTGCGCCAATGCACCATCAATAACGGCTAATGCACTCTGCGCTCCAGCCTCTGTGGTTAATTTAATTTTAGATACCTTACTTAGCTCTGCGGCTTGGGTGGCCGCTGTTAACGTTGTTCCGCCTGATACTGAAAACGTTTTAGATGAATCTAAACTTAAAGTTCCCGTAATGGTTGCTGAGTCATTTCCTGCTGACACTAAGTCGACAGGCGCTGTGTTTTCATCACCATTGCTGTCAATGGCAGTTAATTTAGCTGTTGCTGTACCGTTGAGGTATGTATCTATCTCAATGTTTTCACCATCACTACTTTTTAAAGTGATAGAAGCATCACTATTATAAGTTGCAATTACACCCGTCTCATCAGATTTGTCATTAATTGCCTTCGCCAGCGCTGACTGGTCTGTTGTTTTTGTTGCTGTTGCCGCAATATCAATACCATTAAGCTTGAAGCTCGTAGTACCATCTGCACTAGCAGCGCCTAGTTTTACTTCTGTTGATGCTTGTGCTGCAACTCCATGCTCACCTGACTTTAGATTTATTGCAGCAGCTGCATCTTTCGCCGATGATTTTGCAGCGATAGTCACTTTAGTATCAACACTATCCGTTGTAAAAGTAAGGTCTCCAGTAGCAACAGTTGACGCGGCATCAGCTAAAGTAGTATCAACAATAACACCACCAAAACCAGTGTTCGCAGCACCCTCTAATTGCGTTTTATAGCCACCGATTTCTTCGGCAGCTGTGCTTTTCAGGCTTAATGTTATACTTTCATTAGCATTAGAACCAACCTGAAAGTTTTTAGTACCAAAGGAACCATTAAGTAATTGCTGCCCACCAAACGAGGTTGTCTCCGCAATTCGTGTTAATTCATCTTGTAACGCTGTCACTTCTTTTTGTAATGCACCACGGTCTTCTGACGAATTAGAACCATTGGCTGATTGCAACGCTAACTCACGCATACGTTGCAAAATGTCTGTTGATGCTTGCATAGCGCCTTCAGCCGTTTGTGCCATTGAAATACCGTCGTTAGCATTACGCTGTGCTACACCTAAACCGTTTATTTGCGATGTTAAACGGTTTGAAATTTGCATACCCGCCGCATCATCTTTTGCGCTGTTGATACGCATACCTGATGACAAACGTTCCATTGAAGTTGCTAAATTAGAACCTGATTGCGATAGGTTACGCTGAGCGTTTAGTGAAGATACATTTGTGTTTACTGAAATCATAATAAAACTCCTGATTACTTTCGTAATGTTGCTATTTTAATTTAACCAAGAGCTGTCACAAATGTATGCTCAGCTCCGTACTGATTAAGTTAACGGCAGGAGATAAATTATCTTTAGGAGTATTTTAAAAATAAATTAGTTTATTTGTTTAATAAAACGTAACCAGCTGTTTTAAAATAAAAAAGTTACTTATTAATTTTTATAGCGCATAGGGTTATGTTTCAAATAATTTTTTCTATCACAAAAAACGCACTTCAAATTGAAGTGCGTTTATATAAACAGTTACAGTAAAGTAAATAATTAGCCGCCTAATAAACTAATTGCTGCTTGTGGAATTTGATTCGCTTGCGAGAGTATTGACGTACCCGCTTGTTGTAATATTTGATTTTTAGTCATTTGCGCTGTTTCTGTCGCAAAGTCAGTATCTTGAATGCGACTACGTGATGCAGATACGTTTTCTTGAATATTAGAAAGGTTACTAATTGTATGCCCAAAGCGGTTTTGAGCCGCACCTAAGTCAGCTCGTTGTGAATCAATTTGAGCAAGTGCACCATCAATTATAGATATTGCACTTTGTGATCCCTTCTCTGTAGTCAGATCAATATCCCCTACATTGTTTAATTCAGAAGATGCCGCTACTGCTGTTCCAGAACTTGCATCTAAGACGGAAAATGTTTTAGAGGATGATAACAATACTTCTGATGAAGTAATAAGCACAGGATTAGCCGCTGCGGCCGCTGCATTAACTAGTACACCTTCTTTTAGTTCAGTGTTATTTCCTGAAGAGTCTTTAAAAGTAGCGGAGTTCTCAGTTGATCCATCAACGTCTGCATAATCTGTAAGAGTAATATCAACACCAGCGGTACCTCTTAAAGTCAGTTCACCAGTACTACTATCGTGAGTTGCTGTGATTCCTGTAGTACTACTTTGAGCATTTATAGCAGTCTCAAGAGCAGACTGATCAGTAGTAGTTACGCCCAGTACTGTAATCGGTGTACCGTTTAAACTAAAAGATATATCACCATCTATACTTGGAGGGCTAAGCGTGGCTTTAGTTTGAGTTGCTGGAGTCACTACAGTCGCTTCAGAAGTTACATTCTCTATCCCACCTTCGGTTAATGTAGTGTTATTACCTTGGGAGTTTGTGAAAGTAGCTGAATTATTAGTTGCTCCATCAACGTCTGCATAATCTGTAAGAGTAATATCAACACCAGCGGTACCTCTTAAAGTCAGTTCACCAGTACTAC